>CAZMFH010000044.1:6162-8427 GCA_964565485.1 uncultured Verrucomicrobiota bacterium
CATCAACCAGTTTGTTCAATTGCTTGGTCACCTGTTCCAGAATGCGATCGTCGCCGGGCACCACCATCGTGATGCGCGAGATCGAATCATCCTGGGTCGGGGCGACATTCAGACTGTGAATATTGTAACCGCGCCCCGAAATCAAGCCGATCACACGCGCCAGCACACCGGGCTGGTTTTCAACAAGCATGGAAATAATATGTTTCATAACGCTTTCACCTTCGTTTTATAGTTTGCATTTTCGTTCGCATCTTCGCGCAACCGCGCCCCTCAAGCCATACTGTGGATCATTTCCGTCAGCGAAGCCCCGGCCGGAATCATCGGATAGACATTGGCTTCGCGTTCCACAATACATTCCACGACCACCGGACCATTGGCTTCAAAAGCCTTTCTGAGCGTCGGGATCACTTCCGCGCGTGTCCGCGCGCGCAGACCAAGCGCGCCATGCGCCTCGGCCAATTTCACGAAATCCGGCAAATACGGAGACGGACGATCCGCAATCTGTTCGTTTTTGCCGCGTCCACTCTGGGTGAGACAGGTTGCCGAATATTCCTTCTTATAAAAAAGCTCCTGCCACTGGCGCACCATTCCCAGATACCCGTTATTCAAAATAACCACTTTGATCGGAACCTTATGTTCGACGGCCACCACCAATTCCTGAAAATTCATTTGCGCGCTGCCGTCTCCGGAAATATCCACAACCATTTTGTCCGGACATCCGATCTGCGCGCCAATGGCGGCCGGCAGACCGTACCCCATTGTGCCGAGACCGCCGGACGAAATGAAAGTGCGCGGCCGGGTATACTTATAATGCTGGGCGGCCCACATTTGATGCTGCCCCACTTCCGTAACAATGACAGCCTCGCCGCGTGTCAGCTCATAAATCTGTTCGATTACATATTGCGGCATCATTTTTTCCGGGTCCTGATCGAAAGCAAAAGGATACTTCTGCTGCCAGGCATGCACCTGTTCCAGCCATTCGGCGCGTTTGGCGCTTTGCACCTGCGGAAGCAATTCGGTCAGAATCCGGCGGGCATCGCCGACAACAGGAATATCGGTCGGCATGCTCTTCGAGATGGCGCTCGGATCAATATCAATATGCGCTATCACCGCATGCGGCGCGAATTCCGAGGTTTTGCCGGTTACCCGGTCATCAAATCGCGCGCCCACGGAAATCAGCAAATCGCAATGGTGCGTGGCATAATTGGCCGGCACACTGCCATGCATGCCAAGCATACGCAAAGCCAGCGGATCAGTTTCCGGAAAAGCGCCCAACCCAAGCAAAGTAGTCGTTACGGGTATATTGCCTTTGCGCGCCAATTGCGTAACCAACTCGGCAGCGCCCGCAATGATCGCGCCGCCGCCCACATAGAGCAGCGGCTTTTTGGCCTTGTTAATGGCCTCGGCCAGACGCTCAATCTGTTTCGGATGCCCTTCCGTTGTGGGATTATAACCGCGAATGCTCACGGAATCCGGCGTAGGCGCCTTGGTTGTGGCGCGCTGCACGTCTTTCGGGATATCCACCAGCACCGGACCGGGCTTGCCCGTACCGGCAATATAAAAAGCTTCGGCAATAATACGCGGCAGATCGTCCACATTCCGAACCAGATAATTATGCTTGGTCACCGGACGGGTAATGCCGGTTGTATCGGCCTCCTGAAAAGCGTCGTTGCCGATCATGGTCGAGGGCACCTGCCCGGAAATACACACCAGCGGAATGGAATCCATATAGGCCGTGGCCAAACCGGTTACGGTGTTGGTTACCCCCGGACCGGAAGTGGCCACGCAACATCCGACGCGCCCGGTCGCCCGCGCGTAACCATCGGCCATATGCGTTGCGCCCTGCTCGTGGCGCGTCAGCACAAATTGAAACGGCGCATGATACAATTTACAAAAGATATCCAGAACCGATCCGCCCGGCAACCCGAAGATCGTCTGTACGCCGGCTTTCTTTAATCCATCCATCAAACATTCCACACCTGTGCGCATATTGTTTTCTCCCTTTTGATTCCGGTTCACAACCAAATGAACCCGCATTATAGCAACCGACAACAAAAAACCCACCGTTTTTTTCACGGTGGGTTGGCAACACTGACAACGGGCGGGATGTTAATCATCCGCATCCGCCGGCCACCGTGAGGGCACGGCCTGCAACCAGACGCAATACAAGCGCCCGGAGCAATCCGACAACACCCAACACAATGGCTGAATCATTTTTCATACGGCGCATGATACGTTTGCCGCATCAACTTGTCAACTTTTTTT
>CAZMFH010000044.1:8527-14039 GCA_964565485.1 uncultured Verrucomicrobiota bacterium
ATGTTACTTCAACGCAAAGTCCGCTTCTGTCACGATCAGCCGAAGTTTAATCCTGCGCAAGCACTACGCTTTCAAAAATCTGGAATTGCGATCCTTCCCGCCAGGCATCTGCGGATAAACCGGCTTTGCGGCTTAAATACGACAAGGTTGTTTCGCGCGTCCATCCCTGTTCCACGGCAACCTCCGGCAAAAAGACGGCGCAAGCGGCGCCTTTATGCATGATAATGCCATGCCGACCAGGCTGAAAAGCATCCGGGCCAGGGATGTCCCGGTTGGGACTGAGAATGGAAACACTGATTTTAAGACGCGGCAATTCGGCCGCTTGTACGGGACTAAAACGAAAATCGCGCAACGCCGCGTTGACCGCGTTATTATGGACAGACATAAAAAGCGGTTCAACCGGCTCAAGCGAACCGATGCAACCGCGCAGTTCGCCATCCAATTTGAGTGTTACAAACGTCGCTGAACGCATTTTAAGTTTCGGAGTTAAAGCATATTTTTCCATCGCAAATGCGCCGCGTGATTTTTGGACGCACCATTGCAGGGTATCCATGGCAATCGCAAAAAGCACGGCTTGTTCGTCCGCGCTCAGTTCCGGCGACCAATCGCCGCTACGATGTTCAACAATTTTCAACGCATTCCCCCTTATTTGATTTTGCCTGATCACAAGGACATCACACACATTGTCGGCATGCCGGAATTCGGATGCAGGCGCATCATCCGCCAACAACACGCCCAAATGCCATCCGCACCCAAAAAACAAGCCGACATTGATCAACATTTTGAGCATGCCATCTCCCCTCGCCAAGGCTTTCAGGTTCGGCGGCTGGCGCGCGCCAAAATA
The DNA here is from genome assembly GCA_964565485.1 of uncultured Verrucomicrobiota bacterium. GTDB lineage: Bacteria > Verrucomicrobiota > Kiritimatiellia > JAAZAB01 > JAAZAB01 > CAZMFH01. The sequence continues at coordinate 9,372 of CAZMFH010000044.1, forward strand.
TCGCGTTCTCGTGGTGTCAGGCCGCCAAACCCAAACCGCGCCACTTTATCCAGAACGGCATCCACTTCCGCATCAGTGGGCGGCTGCCGGTCATCATCGTCCGGCGCGCCGCGTATAACCTTAAACTTACGCCTCTGCCAACGCCAGAGGCAATCATTCCACCATTGGCGTGGATTCCAGAAAAAAACCGGACGCCCCGCCTGCGTAACGACGCGCGCATAAATAAAACCGGCTAAACCGCCGGCCAGATGCGCCGCATAGGCAATCTGTCCCGGCTGACTGATCAAAGCCAGCAGATTAAACAGGCCCAACCCCAGCGCCAGCATACGCGCGCGCAAAGTTACCGGAATCACAAAGAAAACCAACAATGTTACCGGACGATCCGGAAACAATCCGGCAAACGCCCCCAGAATCCCAAACACAGCGCCGGATGCCCCGACGCAATAACCGGAGGAAAGACCGCTGATCATCAGCCAGCCCAATCCGGCCGCAATGCCGCAGCCCAGATACAGACCGGCAAATCTCTTTGAGCCAAGCGCACGTTCTGTTTCCGGGCCAAAGAAAAACAGTCCCAGCATGTTAATCAGAAGATGCAAAAAGCCGCCATGTAAAAACATATAGGTCAGCGGCTGCCAGAATCCCAGCCGGCGGATTCCCATCAGGCTAAGGCTGAAATGCGCCGTAAACCGCATGCCGCTGGCGCCATCGACCAGAACCTGAAAAAAATACACCGCCACCGTCAAGATCAGCAGCGCGCGCACCACCGGCGTGAGCAATCCGGAATTAAAACCATATGAAGATGAATAACGATACTGCATAATCCATGCCCAATAAACTCAACTATCACCGCAAGTATATAAGACAATTATTCAACTGCAACCAAAAGTTATCAAACAGCAAAGAAATTCGTTTGACCGCAAGCCGGATTGCGGGTATCAATAAGGGCAACGAGGGAAATATGAAATTTGTGGTTCTTATTGGCGACGGCATGGGCGACTATCCGCTGGCGGAATTGGGCGGCAAAACGCCCCTGCAAGCCGCCGTCATACCAAACATACGCCGAATAGCTGCCGCCGGCTCAACCCGCCTGGTTCAGACCATCCCCGCAGGCATGACCCCCGGCAGCGATGTGGCCAATCTGAGTATCATGGGTTTTAATCCCGCCCGCTACTACACCGGACGCGCGCCGATTGAGGCCGCCGGCGCCGATATTGTAATGAACCCTCAGGATGTGGCCTTTCGATGCAATTTGATTGCGACCAATGCCGGTCTGATTACGGATCATTCCGCCGGCCATATTACAACCGCAGAGGCGCGCCCGATGATCGAGGCGCTGAATGAAAAACTCGGCCATCCTGGTCTGCGTTTTTACGTCAGCGCAGGGTATCGGCATTTGGTGATCTGGGAAAACGGCGCCGTCCAGGCCATAACCACCCCGCCACACGATGTGCTCGGCCAGCCCGTCGCCAAACATCTGCCGCATGGCCGGCGGGCGGAAGAATTGATCGAGCTGATGAAAGCCTCGCAACCAATCCTTGCCCAACATCCCGTTGCTGCGGCGCGGCAACAGTCCGGCAAACCGGTTCCCACCCAAATCTGGTTATGGGGCCAGGGTCGCCGCACAACCCTGCCGTCCTATGCCGAACTCTTTGGACTGCGGGGCGGAGTGGTTTCCGCCGTTGATCTGGTGCGCGGCATCGGCAAACTGGCCGGTCTCTCCGCCGAACCCGTCCCGGGCGCAACCGGCTTTCTCGACACCAACTATGCCGGCAAAGTTCGGGCCGCCTTGAAAATTCTCGACCAAAACGATTTTGTGTTTGTCCATGTTGAAGCGCCCGATGAATGCGGACACATGGGCAATCTGGCCAAAAAAATCCAGGCCATTGAAGCTTTTGATCGTGAAATTGTAGGACCAATCCAAAATGCGCTGGAAGCACGCCGGACAGATTATTGTTTGATCATTGGCACCGATCACCGTACTCCCGTTTCCGTACGCAATCACACCAGCGAGCCGGTGCCTTTTGCCATTATGGAAGGACCGCAACCGGCGCACAATGGTGAAGCGCCATTCGATGAAACAGTCAATAACAGCCAGCCGGCAGGCATGGCGTATGAATGGCTGGAGACAATCCTGCGTTCAGGCCAAAAGCGACACCAAACGGCAGAGGGAAAATGCAAAAAAACTTGATCATATACGGCGCAATCATATTGATAGCAAGCGGAATATCAGGTTGTGTAACCACGCAAGACTCCGGTCGAACAGCTCAAATACAGGAAGACATTTTTTTACTCAAGGAGGAAATCACACGCAACCGCGGACGTCTGGAAAGCCTGGAAATGGAAAATCAGCGTTTGACGCGCGAAATAGGCGCGCTGCAAAGCGAACGAACAGGCGGACAAGTTCAGGAAACACAATCACGCCTTGACAGTGTGGAACGCCGGATCCAGGCGCTTGACGCCGCCCGCGCAAACGACCGCCAAATGATTGTGGAACAAATAAGCGCAACCATGGCCAAAATGATCGGCAATACCGCCGGGCGGGAGGCATCGCGTTCACCGGGCGCCGGCAACGCAACCGGTTATGAACATATCGTCAAGGAGGGAGAAACCCTCTCGGCCATTGCGGCAGCCTACAAAACCAAACCGGAAACGATTATTGAAGCCAACAAGCTCAAAAACCCCAATCTGCTCGTCAAAGGCCAAAAATTGTTTATTCCGCGGCCATAGAGCCACGGGACAATGACGCCCTACATTTTTCTGCCGCGCGCGCCGTTCTCGCGGAAGCGCCGACCATTGGGCAAATTGCGACAAGCCCGCGCTGAAACAGCCACATAAACGCTGTTTTCGCCAAGCAAGCGCCTTAAATCCGCAATCAGTTTTTCAGACGCAAAGACATTGCAGGCGCTCGACGAATTCAGGAAAACTTCTTCGCCCTTCTGGAATTGCAAGCAGATACAGACCGGCGTCGGACCGGGACTGGCCTGCAGCATTTTTTTAAGTTGAGCCAACAAATCATCCTGAACAATAGCAGCCGGCACATGCAAGCTGATCCGATCGGCAAAAAAGCGCGGCGCCTGATCCAAAGCATAAATCTCCATAACGCGCATTTCGGCAATTTCGCGGCTTTTATCAACCAAACCGCACATCATCACCGGTTTACCTTCGACAAGCAAAGACTGATATTCATTATAAACGTCCGAAAAAGCCACCGCCCAAAACGATCCTTCCAAATCCTCAATTTGCAGGCGCACCCACGGTTTTTTGTCCGTTTTGGTAAACCGTTTTTCAGCCGCAGCAATAATGCCGCCCACTCTTGTTTCAACGCCATTATCGAGCGCCATAAATTCCGGCACAGTAGCCAGCCGATAACGCCGCAACAATCCTTCAAACTGCGACAACGGATGGCCGCTCATATAAATGCCCAACAGCTCTTTTTCGGCGGAGAGCATTTCATTTTCGTGCCAAGGCGGGGCGTCGGCCAGCGCATCGGCATCGCTGTCGCGAGCCGGCTCCCCCATTCCGGCAAACAAGCTGCCTTGTCCGGTCTGCCGGTCGCGCACAATCGAGGCGGCGCGGCCCAAGGCCGCATCAATCCCATTAAACAAACGGGCGCGCGGCAATCCTAACGAATCAAATGCGCCGCAGCGCACAAGCGTTTCAACCACCTTGCGATTGAGCGCATACGCATCAAGACGCACAGCAAAATCAATCAGACCAAGAAACGGACCATGCGCCAGGCGTTCTTTGACAATGGATTCAGCCGCCTGTTCGCCTATATTCTTGATGCCGGCCAGACCATAACGAATTGTTTTTGGTCCCTCCGGCATAAAACGCACCGAACTTGCATTCACATCCGGAGGTAAAACCTCAATCTCCATGGCGCGCGCCTCGCCGATAAATACCGGTAATTTATCCGGCTTGCCGATTTCGCTTGAAATCAGCGCCGCCATGAATTCCTCCGGATAATGCGCCTTCAGATAAGCGGTCTGATAGGCAATGATGGCATAACCGGTGCTATGCGATTTATTGAAGCCATATCCGGCAAATTTGGCGATATTCTCAAAGATTTTTTCGGCTTTTTGGGGAGATAATGTGCCTTTCTTGCGGCAGCCTTCGATAAAAGTTGCACGCTGCTTCTCCATTTCCTCCGGTTTTTTTTTGGCCATCGCCCGGCGCAGAATATCGCCCTGCCCCATTGTATAACCCGCCAAACGCTGTGCCGCCTGTTGCACCTGCTCCTGATAGAGCATCACCCCGTAAGTCTCTTCCAGGACAGGCTCCAAAAGCGGATCATCATAAACGATTTTGTTGCGACCGGTCTTGCTGTCCACATATTTATCAAGCATGTTCATCGGCCCCGGCCGGTAGAGCGCAATCATGGCAATCAAATCTTCAATCCGGTCCAACCCGATCTGACGCACCAGATTGCGCATCCCCGCGCTTTCCAGTTGGAAGACGCCAATCGTGTCGCCACGTTGCAGGAGCTTATAAGTTTCGGTATCGTCCATCGGCAACAGTTCAACGTCAACTGTTTCGCCGCGAATACTACGCACCAGCTTGACGGTTTCGTCAATCACGGTCAGGGTTTTGAGCCCCAAAAAATCGGCCTTCAGCAATCCAAGCGCTTCGACATGATCCTTGCTGAATTGTGTAATAATTTCATTATTC
>CAZMFH010000045.1:0-10661 GCA_964565485.1 uncultured Verrucomicrobiota bacterium
GTTTCGCCTTCCGGTATGCTGCCATAAAATCTGCGCGATCCTCCTCCGTCAGCGATACGCCGGTTGATTTATACGCGCACATCTGGCTCCAGGCCTCCTCAGCGCTGCGGCTGCTTTCTTCGGCCATCAAACGTAAAAATTTCCTTTCGTGTTCCGGCGTAAAATGATGGCCGCCCGAATGGCCGTCCGCCACGAGAAAATGTGTGCCGCGCACCGCATTCGGCGCAAGAGGCGCGTTTTCCAGCGAGCAAAAAAAGGTCAGATCATAAATCACATCTTCGTCCGCCACACGCTGATGCAGGATTGGCAAAAAACCATCTTCCAGACGGCGCGTCAGCGGCAAGGAACAGCCAATCCCGCGGCTGACCGTCAATCTATAACTCAAATCCACACCATGACTTTCCGACAAAATAACCGGACGCGAAGCCAGCTTCGGGAAAATATTAACAACTGATTCCATCGGATTGGTGGCCTTGGGCGCACCAAAGGAACAGAGCTCGAATAAACGCATGTCGCGACCAAGCCCCAGCGTGGGGCGCGCAATAACCTGGCGCGTATTGGCCGCCGCATTGGCGTAATTCTCTTCCGGCTCAATTTCGATACGCTGCAGTTTCGTCAAACGCCGGCGGCATTCGACACCGGCGGCCACCTCTTCGTATGTGCGCGAATCATCGGACGGAATTACGGCTGCGCCAAAATCCGGCAGATAAATCGGACAAGTTCGTGAAACATCCCGGAGGAAAAAGGAAAACGAATCACGCGGAGTTTCCACGCTCACGACCGTCGCCGGCGAGCCTGGCTCCAAAAGAGCAGCGCGGCATTCGATCTGCAACCGTCCCGGCAGGTTCGGTTTGAAACGAACCGAATTTTTCGCCACACACCCGCCACACGCTCTTGTTTGCAATTTGCCCAAAACCCCGTCACGAACAGATATATTTGCTGATTTCGGCGCTTTTTGCCAGACAACGGACACACTGACTTTCGGCTTGTTCATTATAATGATGCCTCCCGCATGTTTGATCAGCCTGATTTAATTCAAAACTATTTTTGCCACAAAAATGCAAACATAAATTCGGCATGGCTCATTTCGAGGCAACACATTTTTGGCAAACTGAAGGTGGCACAGGCATTCCTGCCTGTGTAATGTCTTGTTGATAAGGCGTTAAGAACACAGACAGGAATGTCTGCTTCACCTTGTATCCTATCAAAGTATCACCTCTATGCGTAAAATTTGAACCATGCCATAAATTCTTTATTTTCAGCGCCGCCGATTCAAAATGACGCGCATATTGGCGCCCAGAATCGGCGTCAAAACAGCGTCTTCCACATCCAGTGAAAGCAGCCGGCCAAGCTCCCAGTCTATGCTGTGATAGACCGAATCGGTTCCAAAAACAATGCGCTGATTGCCAACTTTTTTGATGGTTTCCTCCCATTGGCGGCGACTGCAAAAGCTGCCCGACCATTCCAGAAAAACATTTTCATTTTCCAATGCCAGTTGTTCCGCTTCCGCGCGTCCGGCATCGTTGCCGCCCGAATGGCCGAGAATGAAAATCGCGCGCGGATATTTTTTGGCGATTGGCGCCAGATTGGCGGGCGTATCATATCCCGCCAGATTATGGGGCACATCGCAATCGCGCCCCCAGGTATGCGCCAGCACCGGCAGACAATGGCGGTCGGCATATTCCCAGGCCGGAACGAAAACCGGATCGGCCAGCGGCCGGCGCCAATAGCCGCAGAGAATCTTGAATCCGACAAAAAAATCGCGCGCAAAAAATTCATCCAGCCGTCCGGCCAGTTCGTTTGCCGCAGACGGATGAAAATAAAGCATGCCCTTGATCCGATCATGATGCGGCTTAGTAACGCTTTCGAGCAACTCATTACCTTTTACGACATCATCATCCATCGGATTGGAACCCAAAAAAGCTATCGTTTGCTCAATACCGATACGGTCCATGCGCGCCAGCATTTGGCGGATCATATCCGGCGTATGGTTATCTTCCATAATCCAGCGCGAAGAAGCGCCCAAATGCGCATGGGCATCTATCACCGGCAACCCGAGTTTTTCGCCGCGCAAATGGCGTCGCCGCAGCGAGTCCGGCGCGCAGCCAGCCGCCACATCTTGATGCCCATCCGCCAAGCCCAGCCGCGCCGCAATATTGCCGCGCGCAATGGCGTTGATTTCGTTCGGCGCAAGTCCGCTTTGCGCCAGCCCGGCCATGGCCGCGCCCGCATGCGCGCGCGGACCCAGACCGAAGAAAATCCGTTCCACGCCAAAATTACGCGCCAGCAAGCTCAAGGTGCCCTGCGTATGGATCCAGGAAGTTTCCACCATGATATTCGGACGCCGCCGCATGCAGTCAAAAACCGCGTCCATATCATACCACATGGCGTCAGTCATAATAATGGGCAACTCCGGAAAGCGCTCGGCCAGAAAAAGTAAGCCGGAGATGTCGCCGCATTCCCGGACGCTGACCAGCAAGACCGGTTTCAAACAGGATATTTGCTCAAGCAAAAATTCCAGGCAACGCAAATTGTAATAAAGCGTCTTCGGCAAGGCGCGCACAACCCGGACATGATTGGCGCGCATGGTTTGGATAAGCTCATCCATGGCGCCGCGTTCATAGAGCATGGCCGGCGCAACGATAAAAGCCGGGATAATGCGGCCTTGCGCGGCGGGAGAAGCCCGTAAAATTTCCAACAGTTTCCGGCTGCCGCCGGGCGCATGCGGAACAGCCGCCTTGTTCCAGACAATCGCCTGCGCAACACCCAGGCGATCCATGTCGCGCAACAAGGCGTTTAAACAAGGATAATCCGGCGTTTCGGCAACATTCAAGCCAAAGGCGCCATTCACATTTAAGCAAATCAAACTCTCGTTGATATCTTTTTCCATTTAGACTCCGCCTCCAGAAATGCGCGGAGCAAGCCGCGCCCCTTTTAAGAGATACTATAAACACAGACGGTTGGTTTTGCATATAGCCAAAAGTGCAGATATCATGTAGAATTGTGCAAGAACAAAAAATGCAAACATTCAGCATTGGCTATACTTGGCCGCAAACAAGCGGCCTTATCCCGATTGTGCTTTCGGCAAGCTACAGCAAACGCCGCATGCCGCAAGGCATACGGCATACCAGGCTTGCGGTATGGGCGCTCGATTACTCGTTTTTGGGCGGCATGCTTTACCGTGTCTATTCGGCGCAAGCGCCCTGGCGCAAGCGACATGCGCAGGAAGCGCATTTATACCGTCCCGGCATACGATTCTGGGAAGATCCCTCAAAACTCAACCCGCCCGTGGCGCTCTCCGCTCACATTACATTTATTGGCGGCGAACAACTCGGCTTAAACCGGCTGCTTGAACCTTCCGGTTATGCGCGTTTCACGGAAAATACCGAACAGCTCGGCAGTTTGCTCCGGCAAACAGCCGAAATCGGCCAAAATCTGCAAAACGAAGGATTCCCCCAGGCGCAAGCGCTTTTCTGGCAGATGCTGAATTTAATGCTTGGCAGCATCAAGGCCAAAGACGGGCTCAAAATCAGTCCAAAACATTCCGCAAAAACGAAGGATTCAACACTCTTCAAAAGCATTGAGACCTATTTTGAACAAAACCTTCATAAAAAAATCACGCGCTCCGACCTGGCTCGGGCAATGAACATGAGCATTTCATCGCTTTCGCATCAATATCGCGCGGAAACCGGCATGGCGCCAATGACACGCCTGATGCACCTGCGCATCAATCTCGCCAAACGCCTGCTTTTAAGAGGAATGCCCCTGAAACAAATTGCGGAAGATACCGGGTTCACCGATCAATTTCACCTTTCCCGCACCTTCAAAAACCTGGAAGGCGTTGCGCCGCGCGTGTTTTTAAACAACATCACCGGCAGGCAATTACGCATGCCATCGCAACGCTCATAAGATCAGGACTGTTTTTTGATGTAACCCCATTGAACCAGGCGGTTATAGGCATGTTGGGCATATTCGCCCTGGCGCACCGTGTTAAGAAAGCGCAGGTAATGTTCGGCGGCCGCCTGACGGCGGCCCAGCGATTCGAGGCAAAAACCCTTGAAATATGTCGTATTGGGATTGCCCGGCAAAAGCGCGTCATAACGGGTAAACTCCTTTAAGGCCGCGTCAAAAGAACGCCTTTGCACACCGGCCATGCCGGTCAAATAAACAGCTTGCGGTTCCTGCGGATAAACAGCCTGGGCTGCCAGCGCCAGACGTTCAGCCTCCGCAGGGCGCTTGCGCATAAGCTGGCAGCGCGCCAGCAGCAACAATCCGGCATAATCGTCCGGCGCCAGGCGCAGGGATTCCTCAAAGCAAGCTGCGGCGGCGTCAAATTTGCCCGCCTGCATCAGTTTCTCGCCATCCTGCATTTTTTCTATTGCCGCCCCGCCGGCGCGTAATCCGGCTGTGGCATCCAGATAACGCTCGCTGTTGAAGGGATTGTTGCGCGCGGAGGAATATTTGTCGCGCACCGCCGCAACCGCAGTGCGATAGCGCTCGTCGCTCATGGGATGCGTGGCGAACAAGAGCTCGATTGCGCCTGGTTTTTCCTTGGAAAGTTTGCGTAAAATATCCATCAAAGCCACACAGCCTTCCGGATTATATTCGGCGCGGGTCATATATTCCAAACCCAGGGCATCGGCTTCGCGTTCATCGGCGCGGCTGTAGCGCGCCAGCAAAGCGCCCGCCGCAAACGAGCCCAGACCGGCAGTCAAATCGCCATAACCATCAAACTGGGTCTGCACCAAAACCGCCAGACCGGTTACAACCATGGAGGAAACAAACCCCTTGGTCATGCGTTCGGCGGCATGGCGCGCGCAAACATGCCCGATCTCATGGCCAAGCAGGGCCGCCAATTCGGCTTCACTCCGCATATTGAGCAACATGCCGCGCGTTACGGCAATCGTCCCGCCCGGAAAGGCATAAGCATTCACATAAACCGCATTAACCGCCCGAAAGGTATAAGGCATATTGGGACGATGCGACTTATCCGCCAACAACTCACCGACGGTTTTAAGATAACGGTTTAAATCCGCGTTTTGAGCGGCGCCGTAATCGGCGGAAATCTGGTGCGGCGAATTTTCACGGTCGGCGGCAATCTCGCCGGCTTCCGACATAAGCATAAACTGTTTTTTGCCGCTGACCGGATCGGTGGCGCAACCGGTCAGCAAGGCGGCGGCGGATGCCGCAGAAACAGCCAAAAACTCGCGGCGCGACATTGTTTTGACGGGCGATTGTTTTGTTTTGTCCGGCATAATGTTTCAACTCCGTATGTAAATAAAATACAGCAGCAAAATCACGCAAATCACGGCCATCGGCCAGCGCACATCGCGCGCCCGCCCGCTCAAAAGCTTGATGACCGGATAAGCGATAAACCCGAACGCAATGCCGTCGGCAATCGAATATGAGAGCGGAATGGCCAGCGCTATCAAAAACGCCGGAATAGCCTCGCTCAAATCATCCAGCTCGATTTTGCGCAAATTCCGAATCATCATAAACCAAATCACCACCAAAGCCGGCGCGGTAATCGGCGCATAACTGCCGATCATCGCCACCAGCGGACTGCAAAAGAGCGCCAGAACAAACAAAAACGCCACCACAACTCCGACCAGTCCCGTGCGCCCGCCCTGCTCGACACCGGCCGCGCTTTCAATAAAGCTCGTAACCGTGCTGGTTCCGCAAACAGCGCCGACAACCGTTCCGGCGGCATCCGACAAAAGCGCCCGCCGCGCGCGCGGCAGTTTGTTGCCGACCACAAACCCGGCCTGCTCGCTCACCCCGATCAATGTCCCCATGGTATCAAACACATCCATAAAAAGGAACATAATCACAAAAGGCAACATGGCCAGCGAACACGCGCCAACCAAATCCATCTTCAGAAAAGTCGGCGCCATGGAAGGCGGCATGGCAAAGCAACATTCGGCAATCTGGAATCTGGTCATCAAGAGCGATTCGCGCACCAGTTGCGCTTCCGCAAACGCGGCAGGCAAGATCGGAATAATCGTCTTCAAAAAAAATGCCAGCAGCGATGTGCCCAAAATGCCCCAGAGTATGGCGCCACGCACACGGCGCGACTGCAATGCCACCGTCAAAACCAGGCCGAACAGAAAAACCACCAGATCCGGCGAGGCCAGGCGCGGATTCAACTTAACGCAAACACTGGGATCAGGCAAAATCAGACGCGCATTCTGGAATCCGATAAAAACAATAAAAAAGCCGATCCCAACCGCAATCCCATTCTTCAGGCTTGGGCTGACAACATCAATAATCATTTCGCGCACTCCGAGCAAGGAGATCAGCAGAAACAACAAACCGGAAAGCATGACCACTCCAAGCGCAACCTGCCAGGGCTGGCCGAAACCGGCGGCAGCGGCAGCGGGCAACGCTGAAAAAACAAAGAAAAAATTCTCGCCCATGCCCGGCGCCTGCGCAATCGGATAACGCGCATAAAACGCCATGATCAAAGTAGCCAGCGCCGCCGCGACACAGGTTGCCGTCATAACGGCTCCGAAATCCAGGCCGGTCTGCATGCCGAACATCGTTCCGGATAAAACCGCCGGCTGCACAAAAATTATATATGCCATAGTCAGGAAAGTCGTCAGCCCGGCCAGCAATTCCGCGCGTATATTCGTGCGATTCTCGGTCAGCCTAAACAAACGGTCTAAAAAATGCATAGAAACATCTCCATACTCTGCGCTTGGGATCAACACGGAGCGCCTCCAAATTGCGCGCTGCGCGCAGGCAAACGCAGCGGCGGCATCCTGATTTATCACTCACGACCAAGCTCCTCCCAATGCGGCAAAGCGGTAAAGAAAAGCGCAGCGCGGACACGTTCGGGCGCAAGACCGGCCACTCTGGCAACCATCTCGCGATAAGCGTTCAGTTGCGGACGATAACGCGCAATTTCCGTCTGCAGCCACAGCGCGGCAGCGCGCCCCGGAAACCCGGTTTTGAAATCAATAAGCGCTATGCCGTCATCCATTTTCAAAGCAAGATCCACACGCCCGACGCGGATCACACCATTCTTGCCGCAATCTTCAATTGCCCATTCCGAAAGCAATTGAAGCGCCGCGCCGCGCAAGGCGGCAAAAGGCGCAAACTCCCAGGCGCGCAAACATGCGGCGCGCAATTCTCCGGCCAAAATCCGCCGCCGCACAGCGGCCACCCCCTCCACAGCCAACGCCGCCTCGACAGCGCGCGTTGCGGGCGCAGATGCGCCGCGCGCCAACGCATCGAAAATCCGGTGCATGATCACGCCGCGAATCCGCGCTTCGGGGTTTTCCTCATCCGCTCCCGCGCGCGCCGCAGTGGCGGTTTCATCTTCAATACGTGAAGGACTGCTCAGCAGATAAGGCAAAGGCTCCGGCTCAAACTGCGCTGCCGGCGGCGGATCCCGGCGGGTATCCGCCGGTTCCTCCATCATTCCCGCGGCGCAGCGGGGGCTTTCCCGCGCCTCGACCGGCAATCCCCTGAAAACGTCGCGCCGGCAAAGATCGTCAAACCAGACAATCGGCGCATCCACCGCCTGCGGCGCTTCCTCGCGCGCGGCAGAAGACCGCAAGATCAATCCGCTCAAGGTCAATGATTCGCGCGCGCGTGTGGCCGCAACATAAATCAATCTGCGGAACTCCGCCGCATCGCGGCGACGCCCCAGATTTTCCAGCAGCCAATAGGCCAACGGCCGGCCGGCGGAACCACGCGCGCCGGCAGTGGCGGCAACATACCGGCGTTCGGCCTGCGGCAGACGATCCATCAAAAAAGCAGCCTCGCGCGCGCTGCGCTGCGCGCCGCGCCCGGCAATGCGATCAAGCCCCACAACAAAAACATGCTCGAATTCAAGCCCCTTGGCCTTATGAATAGTCATGATGGAAACGGGCGAAAAGATCGCGCGCGGATCAGGCGGCGTATATGCGCCTTCAAGCATCCGCGCAAAAAATTCAAGCGTCTCCTCCATCGCGCCCGGCGGGCATTGCTCCAGCAACTCAAAACAGCGCATGCAATTGGCCAGCGCGCCAACCCCGTAATGTCGCGCCACCGCCGCCGGTCCGTCAAGTTCCTCCCATAAACGCCGCAAAGCGCAGGCATGCGATTCGCGCCCAAAATCGGGCAAAACCTTGTCCAAAGCCGCATTAAACCGCAACAATTCCGGATGGATGGCGCGGCCGGCCGTCCTGATTCTGAGCGACCAGCAAGCCGGATCGGCAAGCCCGGCAATGCGCGACAGCGTCTCCGCGCCAACCCGGCACCACGGCGCGCGCAAAGCGCCGGCCCAGGCCAGATCATCATGCGGACGCGCCAGCGCGCGCAACAGATTCAGCAAATGCCGCGCTTCCGGACGCTCGGTCATTGGCACACCTTCCATCAGCCGGACCGGCAAACCAAATTGCGCCATGGCCTGCACATATGGCGTCAAATGCGTCCGCGTCGGAATCAAAACCGCAATCCGCGCTTTCGGCTCGGCGCGCTGCCGTTCAGCTGCGCGCGCCGCAACATAAGCGGCCTCCTGCAAACGCGCTTCACCGCGTAAAGGCAGAGTTTTTTCCTTCACATTGTTCGGATGGCGACAACTAAAAACAGCTATTTCAACCGGTGTCGCCTGAGCGGCAGCGTTCCGTGCCGGAACGGCAGCGCCAAACGCAACCTCGTCGAATGCCGCGCGCGGCGCGCGCATGATCGCGGCAAAAGCCGTATTGACAAACTGCACCAGATGCGGTTGCGACCGAAAATTGGCGCCCAGACTAAGCCGCCGCAAAGGCAACGCCGCCTCGGCGCGACGCGGCAAGCCGCCCGTCTGAAGACTTGCGAACAAACCCACTTCCGCGCGGCGAAACCGGAAAATTGATTGCTTTGGATCGCCAACGATAAAAACCGTTCGACCGTCATCCGGCTCCCAGCCTTCGGTCAAGGCGCCGACGATCCGGAGCTGTGTATCGTTCATATCCTGAGCTTCGTCAACCAGAATATGCCGCAGATGTTCATGAAAGAAAATCAGGCTTTCACCAGGGCGATTAACCCGGCTGAAGGCCCGTAACGCGGCCAGTTCCAACTCGGTAAAATCAAGTCCGCGCGCGGCCATTCTTGATCTGAAACGCTCCAGCAAGCCCTGCGCAAGGCGCATCATATCGCTTAGAGCTTCCCAGCCAACCAAGTCATCCGACATCGGCCAATTGCGTATAAAATGGAGATTTTCCGCAATTTCCCCGGGCAGGGCGCTGATAAATTGAGCTGCCGTTGTTTTGGAAAAGCCGACGCCAAACTCGGCGGCGAGAAACCGGCGGCGCGGCGCGCCGGACTTGGTTAAAAACAAATCCGCTGCCGCCTGCCAGAGCGGCAAAGCATCGAGAGCGGCGCCAGGCACATCCTCCGGCAAACGCTCGGCAAAAGCAAACTCACGCAATGCGCGCCATTCCTCCGAATATCCGCCAAAATAAGCGCGCAACGGCTCAAGATAAATGCGCGCCAACGCGTCAACCTGCGTTTCAAGTTCCAACCGGGGTTGCGCGCGCCGGAAAATCGCCAGCATATTTTCCAGGCGATCGCGACGCGCAAGCAAATCCACAAGCTGCGCGGTCAGCGCCGGAACACTGTTGTTCGCTGCGGCGGCAGCACGTTCAAAAGCCGCAAGCTCGGCAGACAGCAGGCGCGGGTCATTCCGCGCAAAAGCATGCAGATACTCCTGCACAGTCTCTTCCAGCAGCATTGCCTGGCCAATCTCGTCGAGCAGCGCAAAATCCGGCGGCACCCCGGCTTCCAGCGGCCAATTACGCGCCACATGCCCGCAAAAACCATGAAAAGTATCCACCAGCAAAGCGCCCGGCGCGCGCAGAATGTTTGCCCAGTCCGGATGCGCGCGCAACACTTTTTGCGCCAAATCAAACAACAAAATTTCCCAGGGATTATCCGACCCGGCGCTGACGCCGTTCCGAGCCCGACCGAGCACGGCGGAAATACGTTCGGCCATTTCCGCCGCCGCCTTGCGCGTAAATGTTACCGCCAATATCTGGCGCGGATGCCGAACTTCGGCCAGCAAGGCCATGAAACGGGCAGTCAGCAAAGCCGTTTTACCCGAACCGGCCGGCGCTTCCAGCACAATGCTTGCGCGCGGATCAAGCGCCTGGCGGCGAACCTCCATATCTGGCGCCTCTTTCATGCGCCCTCCGTTTCTTCGTCGGCAGACGGCGCATCGGCATCAGCCTGCTGAACACCGTCAAAAAAACCGCACAAATTGAAAAACTCGCAAAACTCGCATTTACCGCTACGTGAACGGAAAATCCGCGGACTGCCGGGGCGCGGATCGGGCGCATAACAACCGCGCCGCGGATCGGCCAAACGCAGCGCCATGGCAGCCTCCCATTCTGCCAGAGCCTTGTCCCAGTCAATAACATCGCGACGCCGCGCAAGCGGAGCAATCCTGACCGCAGCCTGGTCGCGCAATCCGATATAACCGGCCTGTAAAGCTTTGCCTGCGCCGTCAAGCCCGGCAACCAGTCCGCGGCGCAAGGCCAGCAGATATGCCGGCAATTGCGGCGCAGCAGCCTTTTCGATTACCGCCGCAGCGGACGGCAAAACGCCGGTTTTATAATCCCAGACCGCGAACCCCTCCTGCTCGTGAAAATCAATGCGATCAATCCGCCCGCGCAAACTCAACCCGGCAACCGGCA
>CAZMFH010000045.1:10671-14020 GCA_964565485.1 uncultured Verrucomicrobiota bacterium
AGCCGCCTCGACTCCGCAAAACCGCCAACCACGGGCAGCGCGCGCGCGTTCCAATTCCAGCCAGACAAGCAAAATGCCCGGATCATCCGGCTCACCCAGCAGCCGCAACAGCTCAACCCGCCAGAAAATATTCCCAAGACGCGCCGCCATTTCATTTTCAACCACCCGCCTCAACCAGGCGCGCGCCGTCGCCGCATCATCCGGCCAATCCGGCGCATGCGCAGCCAGCCCTTCCGCAAATGTTTTGAAGATACTGTGCAAGACAAGCCCGCGCGCGCGCGGATCAATCCCGGATACGGCCGGGCGCAACGGCTCAAGCCCAAGCAGCCGGGCGCAAAAAAACAGAAATGGGCAGCCGGCCAGATCGGCCAGTTCGGTGATGCTCAGCCTTTCCGCCGGAGGCGCTGCCGACTGCTCCAACGCCGCATTAAACACCGCCTTTCCGGCCTCCGGCAGAAATGCGGCCGGCAGCCAGCGTGTCCGCATCCATTCCGCCGCAGGCTCGGACCATAAATCATAAATCCGGCCGTATGTTTCGTCTTTCGTTCCGGCGGCATCCGGCAAAAGCGGACAAGGCAAATAAGGCGTATCCTCATCGCCTGCCGCAGCACGGCTGATGCAAACATGCGGCGCAGCGGCCAGAAGCATGGCCAATTCAAGCATGCCATGCGCCCATTGGCCTTCCAATGTGCCGCACGGCAGCCGGCGCTGCTCGCGCGGATCAAGAAATGGATTTTCGACAGCCCGCGCCGGGAAAGCCGCGCCATGCACGCCCACCACCCAGAGCCGGTCAAATGCCAATCCGCGGATTTCACGCAAGCTGAGAACCTGAATGCCCGCGATTTCCGGAGTTTTTTCGGCAACAACCACCCCGGCGCAACCGGCAGTCAGCCAGGCCAGGGCATCCGCAGCAGTCATGGTCAATTGCCCCGCTTCAAGAGACAGGGCATCCATAACCTCATCCAGACGCTGCAAGGCCAGCGCATCCGTATTCCGATGCAACCCGGCAAACCGGCAAAATCCAAGTTCAGCCAGAGCCGCGCGCGCGGCGCGCAGCCATTCGGCAAGCGGCAGGATATCCCGCGCCGCCAGCCGCCGCAAACCCTCAACCGGCAAACCCCGTTCGGCAAGCGCCCGCAAAGCTTGATCCAGCCCCGGAATCCGATCCGAATCCCAGAGCGCCGCACGAAGCGCCGCTTCCAATCCGCTGCCTTCCGTGGCAAGATACGGTGAAATCAGCAGCGAGGTCAAGAGCGGCGCCGGATCTGACGCGCCGCGCAAACGCAATGGAATAATCGCCGTCTGAAAAAGCGGATGCTCAACCAGCGCAACGCCAATCGTCAGATTATAGCGAATAGCCCGCTCGAAATCCGGACGTTCCAATCCGGCCAGATCGTCAAAACAACGTTTCAACAACGGAAACCAGGCGCGATCGGCAAAGACAACAGCCATATTCCTGACGCCCTCATTCCAGGCGCGCAGGACATCGGCGCAAACAGCGCGGCATTCCTGCTCCGGTGTGGCATAGAGCTGCGCACAAGGCGGCGCGGAAGATGCGGCTGAATACCAGCGCTCCGTTGCTCCCTTTTGGGATAAAACCTCCGCCAAACCGCTCTCCAGCGGCGAAAGCTCTTCGAATCCGGCCAGAATCACACGGCGCGCCGCATCAAGCCCGGATGCGTAAATGGCGATGCCAACTGCGGTAAAAACATCATGTTTAAGCGCAACACCTTCCTTCCGCGCCAACTCCAGCAAACGCGCCGAAGCCAGGCGTCGGAAATCGGCCAATGCATGGCCGGAATCGCCGCCGGCCGGATCAAGTTTTTCTTCCAGCAGCAGATCGAGCGAAGCTTGCAATTGAGCATAAAGCGCAGGCTGCGCGGAGAGACCTTCCGGCGGCGGCATTTCCCGCACAACCTGATGCCAAAGCCTGAGCGCCAAAGCCGGGGAACAAGGCCGGCATCCATCCCAGAGCGCAGCATGTTTTTCCTGCACCCAGCCGCGCAATGAATATACGGACGGCGTTGTCCATCCGGCAGCGCCCTCCGCCAAATGCGCCTGCCGGCAACGGTGCAAAATCCGCCGCGCCAAACGCGCCGTGGCGCACAAAATCAGCGCGCCGTCAAACGCGGCGCGCACACACGCCTCCTCCAGGTCGGATGCGGAAAGGAAAACACGCCTGGTTCCGCTCCAAGCAGAGCGGGCATGTAAATCTTCGGGATTAACGGATAACTGATTGTGGTTTTCGCGCATTTTGAACCCAAGCCGCAGGCGCATTCCCAAAGCACTGCGCCTTGGTCGGCGTCAGAAAGAAAACTTCAACGACACCAGCGGCAACCGCATAAAATCCGGCTGATAATCCGCGCCGCCGCGCACTACATTCAGGCACTCCTCCCGGCGCGCGCGATTATAGCGGTGCGCGGAATCAACCCCGCCATAAATGCTGCCGGTGAACCAAGTCAATTCGAAAAACGAAATAACGGCAAAAGCGCCCCACTGATCTTCCATGCCGGAATATACCATGGCGCCGATAAAAATCCCGTTTAAAATCAAACAGCGCAAGGCATTGGCATATTCGCCGGAGTAGGCATAACCCAATCCCGGCACAATGCCCAATGCGCCGCCCAAGATCGGGCTTTTATCCCGCCCTTGTTCATAGCGCGCCAACGCTTCGTCGGCGCCCGGCGGCGCGGAAGCCGGATGCCCCAATACCAAACGGGCTTTGGCAAGATCACCCTGCCCGATATGTTCACAAGCCAGGCGGCGGACAAGATAAGTCTGCAGGCCGGCATCGTCGGTATTTTCCAAAGCGCTTTGCCAATAAAAGACCGCTTCATCGGGATTGCGTTCGGCGGAAGCCGCTTCACCACGCAATAAAAGCACCGCCGGTTTAAGCGCGCTGGAATCGTTTTCGGCGCGATCCAGCAAACCGGGCACAACCGGCCATTGCCGGGACTGTCCGTATTCATAGGCCGCCGCCCAGAAAAACCCGCCGCGCGCGGCGGAATCGGTTTCCGCCATCGCCAGGCGCCGGAATTCCAAAGCCGCTTCGGCATGGCTGCCCTCAGCCGCAAGCGCGCTTGCCAAAGGCGCAACAGTATCAGCCGCGCGCGCCAAGCCGCCGCAAAAAAAGATCAAGCCCAAAACCGCCCAGCCAACCGGAATACGCATGCTTTATTCTCCCCTGAATCCGTGATGGAATTTTAATTAATATCGTAAAGCTTGATTATTGAATCACTTATGACTCTTGTTCCATATCACAAGTGCAGCATAATTTCGCAACCAAGACCACCCTGCGGGTGAGGCCAGGATGCCACATCTGCTGCGTTGCGAAGCATTTGCAGTAGTC
>CAZMFH010000046.1:0-13818 GCA_964565485.1 uncultured Verrucomicrobiota bacterium
CATGATCATGAATTCCTGCAAATCCACCGGAGCATCCGAATGCGCGCCGCCATTCATGATATTCATCATGGGCACAGGCAAAACCTTGGCATTGGCGCCGCCGATATAACGATAAAGCGGCAAGCCCAGAAACTCCGCGGCCGCTTTGGCCGCCGCCAGCGATACGCCGAGCATGGCGTTGGCGCCGAGCTTTTTCTTGGTCGCCGTGCCGTCGAGCTTGATCAAAGCCTGATCCAGCCCGACTTGATCAAGAACATCGCGGCCAACAATGGCGGGCAGAATGACATCATTGACATTTTTAACTGCCTTGAGCACTCCCTTGCCGGAATAGCGCGCCTTGTTGCCGTCGCGCAATTCGAGCGCTTCGTTTTCGCCGGTTGAGGCGCCGGAAGGCACTGCTGCGCGTCCGCTTATTCCGCAAGTAAGTTGCAATTCAACTTCCACCGTCGGGTTGCCCCGCGAATCAAGAATTTCACGCGCCGACACATGACTGATTTCCGACATGATTATGCTCCTTCCGCATTGATTGACGCCCGCCCAATACGCCCGAATTGGCGTGTTGCTTACATGTATAGTGTGTGCTGCCAAAAAGACAAGCAAAATTGCGTGCTGTGTCGTATAAATCTCAGGGCTGCGTCATTACCAGAATATTTAAGAAATTACTATCCTATCCGCCATTCGGACGGCTTTGCTCAACTGTTCCCGGAGACGACTGGGCTGACCGGTTGCGCCATGCGCGAAAGATCTGCGCGACGCATCCGTCTTGATAAAATCATTAAGCATAATGCAACACCATTTCAACTGATAAACCGGCTCAAGCAGTTTGATCCGCAACAAGCAGGCGTCCGGATCGGCGCGGCACATTGCAATCTGCCGACAGAATTCTTCGTGATAATCATCGGGCACCGGCACGGATGGTTGACAAAAAAAATCACAGACGGTTTTGGCGGGATCATCCCAGCCGGCGTATTCGAAATCAATGAATCGGAAACGGCCGCTTGCGGTTAAAAGCGCATTATGAAAGCCGAAATCGGATGGCGAAAGACATCGTGCAGACAACGGGAGCCTGTCATGTTTTATCAACTTCCGTTGCTTAATCAGCAAGCAGACGGATTGATATGTTTCCCGCCATAATGGATGCAGCCTTTCGGAAACAAAATTCCTGGCCAGTAACGACACTTCATCGTGCGGCTCAATTTTCTTTAAACGCTCCACGCGCCGCGCTATGCAACGGAGATGTTCGTCCAGACTAAAACATGCTTCCGAGGCGGACGGCAACCTGGCGGCATCCGGCGTAATTTGCCGATTCAAATCCAGATAGAAGGCAAGCGCATCGTGTAAAGCCGATGTTTGTGTGATTTCCGTGGCGCTAATTTTACGGCCGGGTATGAATTCGTACAAAGCCATGTTGCTGCCGGCGTCATATGCCAAGGCCTGCGGGGTCCAGTCCAACTGCCTTGTCCATGCATAACGGCAAAATTCAAATTCCGTCCGTAACCGATCGCGG
Organism: uncultured Verrucomicrobiota bacterium; assembly: GCA_964565485.1. Taxonomy (GTDB): domain Bacteria; phylum Verrucomicrobiota; class Kiritimatiellia; order JAAZAB01; family JAAZAB01; genus CAZMFH01. The sequence goes on from CAZMFH010000046.1 coordinate 1,508, forward strand.
CTGTCGTGGGGGTGGCAAAAATATATTTTTAGCAAAAGATCATGCTGGCCGTCCGTAAGTTGATAAACGCGGTTGTTTGAGCCTCCGGCAAGCATGGCAATGCGGTAATCGCCTGAGGCAATGCCGGCCGCATGCAACAAGGCGGCAATTTGCCGGTTGTCCGGCAGGTTTAGATCCGGTTTATAATACTGCGGCATAATGCCCAACATTCTTTCCAGTTGCGCGCCTTGACGCACCCGTCCTGCGCCGGCGCATGTGATGACGGCGCAAACCATATGCGCAGACTAACGGCAGGAAAATCAGGCGCCGTCAGCACTTCCAGGAGATCATCAATAAAAATCGCACAGCGGCATGCGCCGATGCGTTGTATTTTGGCCGCGCGAGTAAGTTCAAAAAACACGGCCGCGCCGGCAAGTCCCGTCGAATCAAAAGCATAAAAACCATGCTGCTGCAACCAGGCTTGCGCAGCCTGATGCAAATCATATTGCGCTCCGGCATAAGGATTGCGTGTCTTGTGGCTGATCACACGCAGCGCAATCCCATGCGCATGGCATTGCCGGAAAAAATCCAATGCGCCCGGAAACGGACTGGCTTCGATCAAGCGCGCGCCATAAACATAGCCCTGCAATTCCGTCCATTCGGCTTCACGCCCTGCCATGCGAATGTAATCGCGCACGGCTTCCTTGGCAGTTGGCAGATGTTTTGGGATCAGCCCGCGTTCCAAGGCAATGCGGTGGAAGAGCAAGTCGCAATTGACCAGCGTATTGTCAAAATCAACGCCAATAACCAATGAAGCAGCCGGTCGCATGTCTGTTGAACACCAAGATATTTACGGTTGACGCAAGACGTAAAAGCGCGTAATTTTACTTTTGAATTTTTTATAAAACTTTGTTTCTGCGGGGAAGCTGTTTATGTCAGAAAAAATTGTTGTTCTGGGTAGCAATTCCTTTTCCGGCGCCCATTTTGTCCGCCATGCCTTATTGGCGGGCTGCGAGGTTATCGGCATCAGCCGTTCGCTGGAACCGCCGGCCGTTTTTTTGCCTTATAAATGGAAGCCTGCCACGCCATTACATTTGCGTTTTTTTCAATTTGATTTAAACCATCATTTGCCGGAAATTATGCGGATTGTCAAGGATTTTCGCCCGGATTATTTTGTAAATTTTGCGGCTCAAGGCATGGTGGCTGAAAGCTGGCGGCATCCGCAAGATTGGTTTCGCACCAACACCCTGGCTAATGTATGTTTGCACGATCAGCTGCGGCAATGTGCTTTTCTCAAACGTTATTTGCATGTGTCCACGCCGGAAGTGTATGGCAATTGCGATGGGCTGGTAGCCGAACATTCCGTTTATTATCCCAGCACACCATATGCAGTTTCGCGCGCCGCAGCCGACATGAGCTTGATGAGTTTCCATAAAATGTATCATTTTCCGGTTCTGTTCACCCGCTCCGCCAATGTCTTTGGCCCTGGCCAGCAGCTTTATCGAATTGTGCCGCGCGCCATTTTGGCATTCCTGACCGGCAAAAAGCTTCCGCTGCACGGCGGCGGGCAGGCGGTACGGTCGTTTATTTTCATCACCGATGTGGCTGAAGCAACTTTACGCGTGTTGGGGCGTGGTGCGCCGCCGGATACTCTTCATCTCGCCACCAAACGCAATATTTCCATTCGTGAACTTGTGCAATTAATTGCCAACCTGCTGGGGGTGGATTTTGAAGCCTGTGTGGAAGCAACAGCAGAACGGCCGGGAAAAGATCAAGCCTATCTTTTGGAAAGTAGTCATGCCCGCCAAATGCTGGACTGGCATGATCAGGTTTCTTTGGAGCAGGGCATCGAACAAACCGCAGCCTGGGTTCGCCGGAATTTGGCGGAACTGACGCGTTATCCACAAGATTATATTCATAAGCCATGACATCCCTGCGACCCAATCTGTCTGCCGCCACTGAAGCCAAGTGTCTGTCTTTTGAAAAAGCGCCGCTCGTTTTTCGCCAATTACGCGCCGCCGGGCGTGTGATTGTCCAGTGCCACGGCACTTTTGACCTCTTGCATCCGGGGCATATCATCCATTTTGAAGAAGCGCGCAGTTTGGGTGATATCCTGGGTGTTACCATTACGGGCGAACAATTTGTCAACAAGGGTCCCGGCCGCCCGTTTTTTAACGACCAGTTGAGAGTATGCTCGTTGGCGGCATTAGCATGCGTGGATTATGTTGTTGTTGTGCCGTTTGCGGCGGCAGTGGAAGCCATCGAATGTGTGTGTCCGCATATTTATTGTAAAGGCAAGGAGTATGCGGAGCCGGAAACGGATGTAACCGGCAATATCCGCGACGACGTCCAAACTGTGGAACGACTCGGTGGACGCGTCTGCTATGTTGGTTCGATGGTTTTCAGTTCCAGCAAATTATTGAACCAGCATTTTGCGGCCTACAATCCATCCGTGCGTGCTTTTTGCCGCAGTCTGGCCGATAAATGTCCGGCACGCCGGGTGATTGAGATGGTGGAAGCGTTCCGTGCCTTGAAAGTACTGGTAATTGGAGATGTGATTTTTGATCGCTATACCACTGTCTTTGTCCAAGGTTTGACCTCCAAAAATAAAATTCTTTCCGGACGTGTGCTTGTGGAAGAAACACAGGCTGGCGGGGCGCTGGCAATCTTTCGGCATGTGCGGGAATTTACGTCAAACGTCAAACTGGCCGGCATAGTTGGCACAGAACCGTGGGTTGAACAAACATTGGGCGATTATATTGCCGGCGGCGAAGAGACTTTGCTGCGCGTTGCGGGGTTTACTTCGATTATCAAACAGAGATTTGTTGAGCCCCGTGTCGAAGGCAAAGCGCTTTCCAAACTCTTTGCCGTCAATTGTATTGACGAACATCATCCCGGCCCGGAAATAATACGCGAACTGCACAAGCGCCTCGAAAAGCTGCTTGGTGATTTTGATTTGATCATCGTCGCTGATTTCGGCCACGGTTTATTACAACAATCCATCCGTGACCTGGTTCAGCGTAAAGCAGCCTGGCTGGCTTTGAATTGCCAGACCAACAGCAATAACTACGGGTTTAATCTCATCAACCGCCAATATCATCGCGCTGATTCCTTTTCCCTGGATCAAACAGAGATCACGCTGGCATCCGGACAGCGTTTCCCGGATTTTCATCAGGAACTGGCGCGCTTGCAGGCGCAACTGGGTGCGCGTTATGCCTGGTTAACGCGCGGGGAAGTTGATACGCTGGGCATCAAGACCGGCGAGCCGCCTTGTATTTGTCCGCCTTTGGAGCGCAATGTGCTCGACACAATCGGAGCGGGCGACGCCTTCTGCGCCATTGCGTCTCTGGCGGCGGCCTGCAACCTGCCGATAGATGTGGCAACATTCATCGGCCAGTTGGCCGGAGCGCAAGCTGTACGGATTGTCGGCAATGCCGAACCAATCCGAAAGACACGTCTGCTCAAAGGCGTTGAAACCATGTTAAATTATTAGTTTGGCTTGATCGGCCATATGAGGCAATCAGCAGGAGACACACATGCACGTTTTGCTTACCGGCGGGTGCGGATATATCGGCACATTGTTGACACAAGCCTTGCTGGCCGACAATCATACGGTTACTGTTGTTGACACCATGTGGTTTGGCAACCGGTTGGTTCCGCAGGCGCGTCTGCGCGTTGTGCAAGCCGACATTCGCGAAATTGCAACCATACCCATGAATAATTGTGATGCAGTGTTGCATCTGGCCAACATCGCCAATGACCCTTGCAGCGAGTTAAACGCCAAGTTGTCCTGGGAAGTTAATACGTTGGCGGCCATGCGTTTGATTGAGCGCGCGATTCAGCATGGGGTGCGGCAGTTTATTTACGCCAGTTCCGGCAGTGTCTATGGTGTCAAATCCGAGCCGGAAGTTACCGAAGAGCTATATCTGGTTCCAATTTCCGATTATAACAAAACCAAAATGGTGGCCGAGCGGGTGCTGCTGAGTTATCGCGACCGCATTTTGGTGCAATGTGTGCGGCCCGCAACCGTTTGTGGCTACTCGCCGCGCATGCGTCTGGATTTATCGGTCAATATGCTGACCATGCAGGCGTTGACGCGGAAGCGCATTACGGTGTTTGGCGGCGATCAGACCAGGCCCAATATCCATATTCGCGACATGATCAGTGTCTATCGGCATTTACTGGCGCTGGGAGAGCAGGCGCCGGGCATTTACAATGCCGGTTTTGAAAATTTGACGATTATGGAGATTGCCCGATTGGTGACGGAATACGCGCCGGCGGACATTGTGGTAACGGCCTCAGATGACCCGCGTTCGTATCGTTTGCATTCCGGTAAACTCTTACAGACCGGTTTCTGCCCGCAGTTTACCGTTCGCGATGCCATACAGGAGTTATGCGGGCTTTACCGGGACGGCAAATTGCGGGATGACGATGCATGTTACAATCTGCGCGCCATGAAGAAAGTTGCGGGCTTGACGGCATGACGGAAATTCTTGACAGTCCGACGGCTGCCCGCCATATTCGCGCATTGGTTTTGGAAATGTCGCGCCGGGGCCGTGCCGCCCACCTCGGTTCGGCGCTTTCCTGCGCCGACATGTTGGCCGTTGCCTACTGGAATGGCTTGAAGCTTGATCCGGAAGCGGCGGACGATCCGGAACGTGATCGCTTGATTCTCAGCAAGGGGCATGCCGCAATGGCGCTCTATGCAACGCTGGCCTTGCGCGGTTTTTTTCCATTGAAGGATTTGGAAGGTTTTAATGCGGATGGCGGCTCTTTACCGGAACATCCCGGTCCGCACTGCGCTCCCGGGGTTGAAGCCGCCACCGGATCGCTGGGGCATGGTTTGTCTTTGGGGGCAGGGATGGCTTTGGCTGGGCGCCTGGAACGCCTTGCCTATCGTGTGGTAGTTATCATGAGCGATGGCGAATGCAACGAAGGTTCGGTCTGGGAAGCCGCGCTTTTTGCGGCTGCCCATCGGCTGGGCCGTTTATTGGCCTTGGTTGACTACAATAAATGGCAAGCCACCGGCCGCAGTAATGAGGTGTTGGCGCTTGCGCCGTTGTGCGATAAATGGCGCAGTTTTGGTTGGGATGCGGTTGAAGCGGATGGACATGACCATGCCGGTCTGAGCGCAATTATGCGCGCGCCGGCAAAGGATGATGCGCCGCCCAGATTGATTGTGGCGCACACGCTTAAAGGGCGGGGTGTCTCGTTCATGGAAGACGATAATAATTGGCATTATCGCATACCGACGGAAGACGAAGTCCGGCGCGGGCGCAAGGAATTGGGATTGTCATGAGAAATGCATTTGCCGCCGAATTACTGGCGTTGGCGGAGAAATCCCCCCGATTGATTCTACTTTCTGGCGACATAGGCAACCGTCTTTTTGATCCTTTGAAAGCGCAGTTTCCGGAGCGGTTTTACAATTGCGGCGTGGCGGAAGCCAATATGATTGGCGTGGCGGCCGGTTTGGCTATGTGCGGATGGCGCCCGGTCGTGTACACCATCGCTCCGTTTGCCACTACGCGCTGTTTGGAACAAATCAAGCTGGATTTATGTTATCATAATCTGCCGGTACTAATTGTGGGAACCGGCGCCGGGCTTTCCTACGCTGCGCTTGGCGCCACGCACCACTCCTTTGAAGATATTGCAATTTTGCGCGCCTTGCCCAACATCACCATTGTTTGTCCTGCCGATGCTGCGGAAGTGCGCGCGGCCATGCGCGCGCTGGTGAATCAGCGCGGGCCGGCTTATCTGCGTTTGGGCAAAAAAGGCGAGCCGGCGGTACATGCCGATTTGCCGGAATTCAAGATAGGGCGCGCAATTTGCCTGGCGCCGGGTGATACGGTTTGTCTGTTGGCTGTTGGCAACATGGTTGCTGCAGCCTGCCGCGCCGCGCAATTACTGCGCGAGACCGGTATTGACGCGGGCGTTCTAAGCTTTCATACGGTGAAACCATTGGACGAGCCGGCGCTAAAAACTGTTTTCACGCGCGCGCGGCTGGTGGTTACGGTTGAGGAACACAGTTTGATTGGCGGCTTGGGCGGCGCCGTGGCGGAATGGCGCGCGGATCACCCGACGGAAGGAGGCGCCATTTTAATGCGCTGCGGTTTGCCGGATGCTTTTGCGGCTTGTTGCGGCGGGCAGTCTTATGCGCGCAAGCAGGCCGGCTTGACACCGGAAGACATTGTGGCGCGCGTTTTGCAATTGGTACGAAAGGAGTGTTAAATGGCCTGTGTGGATTTTTTAAGCGTGATACATAAAAGCACTCGCCGCGACTATTTGGCGCGGGTGATGGAGCGGCCAAAAGCGGAAGTTGCGCGAATTGCCAAAAAATTTGACAAAGAATATTGGGACGGCGACCGTTCGACCGGCTATGGCGGCTATCATTACGACGGACGTTGGCGCAAGGTGGCGCAGGCTATTGCCGATCATTATCAACTTAAACCCGGGTCTCGTATTTTGGACGTTGGCTGCGGCAAAGGATTTTTGCTGTATGATTTTACGCAGGTGGTGCCCAATGCCGAGGTGGCCGGGATTGATGTTTCGGCTTATGCCATTGCGCACGCCAAGCCGGAAATCCGCGCGCAAGTACAAGTTGGCAATGCCAACGCTCTGCCTTTTCCGGACAAATCTTTTGATCTGGTTGTTTCGATCAACACCATCCATAACCTCTATTGCTATGATGTTGATGCCGCCTTGCGCGAGATTGAACGCGTTGGACGCGGCGCCAAATACATTTGCGTGGAATCCTATCGTAATGAAGAAGAAAAAGTCAATCTGCTGTACTGGCAATTTACATGCGAAATGTTTTGTACGCCGGAAGAATGGCAATGGTGGTTTAAAACCACCGGTTATACGGGTGATCATTCGTTTATTTATTTTGAATAATGAAAACATTAGCTGCTATTTTGATTGAACAACGCCAACCATTGGTTTTGGATGAGTTGGAAATTCCGCCGTTGCAATATGGGCAGGTTCTGGTCAAGCTGATATTCAGCGGCATCTGCGGCTCGCAACTTGGTGAGATTGACGGCGTGAAGGGGCCGGACCGGTTTTTACCGCATTTGCTGGGGCACGAAGGCGCGGGCGAGATTCTGGAATGCGGAGCTGGGGTGCGCCATGTCTCGGCCGGCGACCGTGTTGTTTTGCACTGGCGGCCCGGGTTTGGAATTGAAGCGCCGCCGGCGCAATATGTCAGCGGCAAACTGGGACGGGTCAATGCCGGGTGGGTAACAACTTTCAGCCGGCATGCGGTGGTGTCCGGAAATCGTGTTACAAAAGTGCCGGCGGATTTTGATCCTGTTGTGGCCGCGTTGTTGGGATGCGCCGTCTTGACCGGTTTCGGCGTGGTCAACAATGATGCCCGCTTGCGCATCGGTGAATCCATTGTGGTGCTGGGCGCGGGAGGTATAGGCTTGAATATTGTCCAAGCTGCCGCGCTGGTGGCGGCTTATCCGATTATTGCCGTGGAGCGCTATGCCAATCGTCTGGAGTTGGCCGGGAAAATGGGCGCCACGCATTTGATCAATTCAAATGATGGCGCTACAGCCGCGAAAATTCGGCAAATATTAGGCGAAGCCGGCGCTGATGTTGTTGTCGAAAATACCGGCAATGTAAGTTTAATCGAAATGGCGGTTGAATTGACGGCGGCTGCCGGCCGGACGGTTTTGGTTGGCGTGCCGCCGGTCGGACAAAAGCCTCGCATTTATACCTTGCCGTTGCATTTTGAAAAGAGATTGACCGGGTCGCACGGCGGTTCTGCGCAACCGGCGCGCGATATTCCCCGTTATGTGCGTTTGTGTCAGGCCGGCAGGTTACGTTTGGGCGAGGCGGTGGAACGTCGTTATGCGCTTGAACAGATCAACCAGGCCATTGCGGACATGCGCAGCGGAATCGCGGCGGGGCGTTGCTTGCTTGAGATGTGAGCCTCGCAGCAGTTAAAAACTCAAGGAACAAAAAATGAGCATGACGCAGGAACCGTTTCATCTTCGTACTGCATGTCGGCTTTGTCTCTCAAAAAATCTGGTCAGGGTGGTTGAATTTCCGCCGGCCATTCCTGGCGAGCATTTAAAACCGGCGCCATCCGATCCTGATCCCATTGCCATTCCTATTGATTTTTATCAGTGCCAACAATGCGGCCATGTCCAAATTCTGCATGTGCCGCCATTAGAAGAGCTTTTTAATCGAGAATATTCTTTTATGCCCGGCAACAACCCGGATCTGGTGGCGCATTTTCGGAAAACAATCGAGTATTTTACACAAACATTTACGAATCAAGTTCGATTTGCGTTTGAATTGGGATCGAACGATGGAGTTTTTCTGGATGAGCTGCGCAAAATTACCGGATGCCGAGTTTTGGGGATGGACCCTGCATTGCCGCCTGCTAAGGAAGCGGAAAAGCGTGGTGTGGAAACATTGCTTGAATTTTTTAATCGGGAGCAGGCCGCCTGTGTAATTGAAAAATATGGGCATCCGGATGTGGTGATAGCCAATAATGTTTTCGCACACAATGATGATTTGCGTGGTATGATTCAGGGTATTGCGGAACTGCTGCCAGCGGGAGGATATTTTTTATTTGAGGCGTCATGGTTGAAGGCCGTGGTTGAGAAACAGTTGATAGGCACTATTCTGCATGAACATTTGTCGGTGCATTCCCTTGCCAGCCTGAAGCCTTGCCTGTCTGCCTTCGGGTTGCAACTTATCGGAGCAAAACTGGTTGATACCATTCAGGGGGGGGTGATTATAGGGGTGGCCCAAAAATCTGCGCCACAGGAAACACCGGAAGTGGTGGCGCGGATTATTGCCGAGGAGGTAGCTGCCGGAATTAACCATGCCGATGGTCTGAAGCTATTCAAAATCGCGCTGGACCAAAATGTGGCGCGCCTGCAACAGACAGTTCAAAAACAATTCGGAGATCAAAAACTTTACGGCTACGGGGCGGCGCGTTCGGCTCCGTTCATTATTGACGTGCTAGGCCTGAGCAAACAACTTGCATTTATCGTGGACGACAACCCTGCCAAGAAGGGTAAGTTTATGCCGGTCACGAATCTTCCGATTGTGGGCAGCCAGGCAATAGATCCGCATGGGCAGCCGCCGGTATTTCTGATCCTGGGTTGGGCGCAAACGGCGCGGATAATCGGCAAATTGAGCAAAATTTATTCGAACGGTTATGCAGTTACCATTTTCCCCCGGTTTGAAGTTGTGCCATTGAGCGAAAAGGAAGCATAGTTATGGCCATTCTGATCATTGGGGGTGACAGCAGGCTTTCGCGGGTATTGATGCCCTTGCTTGAGAGACATAACGAAACAATATATGCGACCACGAGGCGTGTGGGCTGCAGACAGATGAACGGAGTACGCACGCTCTTCCTTGATCTGGCTCAAACGGATGCTTTTGTGATTCCGGCTGATGTGGAGCGGATGGCAATTATTGGTGGAGTGGTGGATTATAAGGAGTGCGAAGATCGTTATGACTTTGTTTCACGCATAAATAACGTCAATCTTCCAAATCTTGCACGGCGATTGCTGGAGCGTGGTGGTTATGTTTGTTTTGTTTCGACGAACACTGTTTTTAAATTTAACGGAAGATTGCCGACCGAAGATGACATACGCTGCCCCGGTTTTCCTTATGCGCAGCTCAAGGCGCAGGCCGAAGAAGCGTTAGAAAATGTGGCTGCAGAACTTGGTTGCTCTGACCGTTTGAGCATTCTGCGGCTGACCAAGAACGTAGGCGCAGAAACATCCCCTTTTAACATGTGGATAACATCATTGGCGATCGGTCAAGCAATCACGCCGTTTTCGGATTTATATTTTGCTCCGGTGCGTTTTGAAGATTCAGCGCATGCGCTTGATATTTTGCTGCAAAGCAAGAAGGAGGGAGTGTTTCACCTTTCCGGTGAACGTGACATTGACTATGCGTCTTTTGGCAATGGACTTTGTCGCCATTTAGGGTTGCCCTCTTCCCTCGTAACGAGTGTGTGTTCCACGGATGTCGGTGTCTCTCTGACGTATAACCATTCCATAACAGGGCTTGCCATGCCGCGGACTTATGAAAAGCTGGGGCTTACGCCGGTTCCGTTAATGGTTATATATGATTTTTTAGGGCGCCTGCTGGAGCGTTACAAGCCAAGATGAAGGGTAACAGAAGCGCATTTTTGATTGCGCTCTTGCCTGTTAAAATATTATTTTCCATGTATGTGGTGTAACGAAAAACAAAATGTTGGGTCATAAGTATGCCAAATAAAGCTGTATCGCAATCAGGTTCTGTTGATTTAACCATTTATGTTCCTTGCTACAATGAAGCCAAACTGATACCCAAAACACTTGAGACCATCCGTCAGGCGACATCCGTTTTTTCGTTCACCTATGAAGTTCTGATTTTTGATGATGGTTCGCTGGACCGGTCGTCTGATGTGGTGAATGACTACATTCGGCAGCATCACTTGGAAGGACAATACGTTCTTGTTTCTGACGGGAAAAACCGCGGAGTGGGCACAAATTATTTCCGTGCGGCGGAAATGGGGCGCGGGACGTATTTCATTGTGTTTTTTGGGGATAACTCTGAGCCTGTTGAATCCATGATCAAAATGTTCAACCTTATGGGCAAAGCCGATGTGATCATTCCTTACATTGACACCCGGTTTTTACCAGGCCGGTTCAATACGGATCATCGTGGTTTTTTGCGGAGGACAACATCCATTTTATACGCGGGCTTGGTCCGCTTGCTCAGCGGACAACATCTTCACTATTTCAATGGTTTTGTAATGCATCGCCGGGAAAATGTTTTACAAAACAGGGTTATGGCGTCAGGGCTGGGCTATCAATCCGAATTGCTTTGCAAGGTGCTGGGGAATCCTTCGGTAACATTTTTGGAAGTACGTGTGTCATGCTGGTCCAGGGAGAGCGGCATGCCCACGGCGTTTCGATTGAAGAACATCATTTCTGTTGGCGGTTCATTGTGGCGCATCTTGCAAAATTACTGGCTGAAGCCATGTCGTTGATGCGTCGCCTTGTCTGTTTTATAGTGCGCTCTCGCAGAAGATGGACTTCGAATTTTCCGGAAACACAGATATAAACACACCGCCGGCCTGTGTAAATGCCTGGTGAGACTGGCGAACTTTATCTTCGCTTTCTGGGCGCAAACATAACAAACAACATGCAATTTTTCGCTTTAGCAGCTCATCGGAGGGTAGAATGGGCAATCGGCTGCCCGGCATAAAGAGGCCGATCTTGCATTGGTCATTGTCAGCCACAAAGTCAATGAGATCCGCAACCTGGAACAGATTGAGAAAGGTGCAGCTTGTGTGTCCTGCGCCAAACAGGACGATGTGTCCACAGGACGCCCTGATTTTTTCCAATTGATTGCGTAAATGCTGACGTGTTTTTTCAAACGCCTGGACAAAGCGCACCCATCGCCGCTTTTCATTCCCGATCAGAGCGGAAGCAGGGCGAAACGACGGTTGCGTCGTGGTTTTTTGAGCAATGACTGCAAGCGCGTTTTCCAAAGGGTAAGGATATTCGACCGCGTGTATTACGTCAAACCCAAGTGACGCCACAAGCGCTGCAAGGGTCTGAAGATTGAAATAGAGGATATGTTCCTCCCAGATGGATGTATAATCAAGAAGATCCCGGCAACGGCCGAAGTCGGGCGCCTCCAAGAGTACCGTTCCGCCTGGCTTGAGCAAGCGTCCAATGGCTCGCATAAACGCATGGGTGTGATGTGTATGCTCAATCACATGGCGTGCTATAATCAGATCGGACGTTCCGTATTGCTGCACAATTGCGGTTGCGCGTGTTTCGTTAAGCAGTTGTTGAACGGTTTCCATTTCCGCATGGTCAGCTGTCGCGCCCAAGTCGGCAATCGGGGCAATCTGCCAAACATCGGCAAAGCCTTTCCGGCGCAGGCGTTCCAGAGTGGAGGTGTCTTTATAGCTTACTCCTCCGATGCGCGCGGTGGTGGACAGACTGGATTTTGCAAGCGCCTCATCCACCATGCGATCCAAATGTCTTTCCGGCTCGCGGTAGGTAATCCAATCAAAACGCGGTTTCAATTCGGCAGGCGGAATTGGCGCGCCTATTTGCGGAAGAGCACAGGTTGGACAGAAAAGAAGGATTAGGGGAAAGAGCACAGATTGTTCGACAGGACTGGAAAGATAACGATTGGAAATCGGCTGCATCCCCAGATCAAAGGCTTTTTCCATGCATGGTTTTCCGCAGATGCGGCAACGGTGCAAAATTTTACAGGGATCATTCCGGGAGTTTTTCGCATTCATATGGGTGTTTAGGTGCGCTTTGTCATAGGCTTGGCAACAAGCTGAATGGCGCTAATTA
>CAZMFH010000047.1:0-3187 GCA_964565485.1 uncultured Verrucomicrobiota bacterium
ATGCAGTTCCCGTAATCATTCCGTTCTGTATCCCAAGTAATGGTGGTCTCTACCGAATTTGAGAAATTAAAATCTGCCGTCCGTTGAACGAAAAACGATACCGGTCTACTCCACGTCCCCATCCCCGCCGTATTCGTCGCAATCCATACCGCCCCGTTTGTCGGCCCACCACCCGGAATAATAAGCGTCCCCAAAATTTTCGTCGTGTTTGCATTGGTATTTTTCACATTACTCCCAATAGCCACGGCATCTTCCACTGCGCTTGCGTTATCGCCAATAGCAATCCCGTACATATCAGCCTCCGCAAATCTGCCGATTGAAACTCCGTACTCCGCACTCAGGGTAAACAGCCCAATTGAAATTCCAACAAGGCCACTTCGCGAATCTTTACCAATCGCTATTCCGCCTTCTTCATTCGTCGCACCCGCACCAATCGCTATTCCGCCATAACCTGCGTATGCTCCTCTACCAAAAAAAACATCTGTTGTGTTTGTAAGAAGTGGTCCATAAATAACCAAATTACTTATTACCGCGCCCCAGTCGCCCCGATATGCCGTCTCTCCCGTAACACCAAAACTATTACTCACGCTTTCCGGCCAGTTTGTCCGAGTCGCCCCCCCAAACGTAACGCTCCGCCCATCCTTAATCCGGACGCTCTCAAATACGTTCGTCCCGGTCCCGTCCTGCGCCGCACGGATAATACCCGCCAGCACAAGAGTTACCGCTATCGTAAAAAGTATTTCTCTCTTCATTCTTCCGCTCCCCGCTGAACTTTTGCATTGCTAATTGGTAATTGTTAATTTTAACTTTTCCCGCTTCTTCCGCTCCTACTTCGCCCCGCGATGTAACTCAATCCACTTTGTTCCGTTCCAAATAAGCTGCATGGTATTATCTTCCATGAACGAAAAATTGAGTGCTTCGATCAAATCCACATACCCGGCATTATTGGTCAATGTCACATAATTCGTGTCGCTTACGCCCATCAGAATCAGCATCTGACCGGGCGCGCCGCCGTTCGCTATGCTGGCGGTCTTTTCGCCGGAATCGCTTTGTAATGGCACGCAATTTCCCGTTACTGCTATGTCGGCGCCGTCCACGGTAATGGTCTGCGCTCCGCTTATTGCCCGTGTGAATGTCCCGGTAACAACCAAATTAACCGCTACCCCGTTTGTAACATCAAGTTTGCTGCCGTCCGAACCAACTTCCGGCCAATTCGTTCGTGTTACTCCGCCAAAGTTGATGCCGAACCCGTCCTTCACGCGCACATGCCCGAAGACGTTCGTCCCTTTCCCGTCCGGCGCGGCTTGCGCTATGGCGGCCATTACTCCAATAATTCCAATCAATATTAATTTCTTCATCGTATTACCTTTCCTTTCATTCTGTGTTTCGATGGATTTCTGTCCATGCTGTCCCGTTATAAACCAATTGCATTACGGAGTTTGACCCCATGGTGAATGGCACTCCTTCCGAAAGCGCCAGGTCAATGCCGTTTGTCAGTGTTACTACGTTCGTGTTGTTTGTGCCTTGAATAATCAGCGTTTGTCCCAAGCTTCCCTCACTGATCTGCGGTGTCGCTAATTCCGCTACTTCCCCGCCGCCGCTCCGGATCCGCACATACCCGCTCGACGCTGTAATTTGCCCGCCGTTGGTTATCACTTGCACGTCTCCCGGCTCTAATACTGTCGGGCCTTTAGCGGTTAATGTCCCGTTGATTGTCAGCCATTCGATTGTATCGCCTGCTTTATCCACTTTGCTGGTCTCAACCACACCGACTCTGTCGGCCAGTATGGCATAAAACAGGTTCCGCGCGCCGGTCTGTAAATACTCGGCTATCCCGAATGTGGTTGAATATAAATATCCCCCCCTACTTATCATCTGCTTGCCGGCTTCAGGCTGGCCGCCACGCGGCGCGCCGCTTTCCGCATATTCAACATCGCATACCAGCCATGTCCCGGCTTGCGACCAAATCTCTTTGATCTGGTAAAGATCAATATCCCCGCTCCCTGCTGCCTGGATAACCAGATAATCGTTCGTCTCTACGTCCGGCGCGCCAAACCCAAGCAATGATGCATCTAATACATTCCCCTGTAGCCGAAACTGACCGTTCGTCAGTGTGTCAACGGATGTTATCTGATACGGCACATTAAGCTTCGGCTCCGATGCCATCGCTATGGCCGGTGCCATCGCTATGGCCGCTACCGCCGCAATTAGCATGGCTGTCCAAAATCTCAATAGCGTAACTCCACATGATAGGTTATCCCGCCTACGCTCCCTAATCCGGATATCACAATAAGGCTGTTATCCCCGCTGTATGTCTGCGCTGTTACCGGAACATTGGCAAAAGTGTCATCCCGTGTCGCATTGCAAACGGGTATCCAGTTATTCACGGTTGACGAATTGAGCATGTCGTTTGTGCCCATTGCCAAATATATCTTGCCGGAATCCGTATGCCCGCCGTCCACTCTGATCTTAGCCGACATCAATCGCGTCCCGGCCGGAATCGTGAAGGTAAACGTGCTGCCTGCCCGCGCTGCCGTGATGTTTGTTGCTGTCGCAAATACCCAAATGGTGTTGGCGGCATCGGGATATGCGTCATACCTGTAAAATGCCGCTGTCTCTGCCGCAAAATATGCCGTTGTGTTAGCGGGTGTGAATTTCAGCACATCGCCTAAACTGGCTGGAGCATTAGTTATGGTCCAAAGTTTGCCGGCAATATCCATCACTTTATTCGTTACCCCGCCCACCCAACTGTCCTTCGCCTCCTGTAATTCAATATCCAAGAGATCAACATTCGTCTGCACCGCCGCCAGCGCCGCCGCCGCCGCATTGCTGGAAATATTCAAGTTGGTCTGCACCGCCCCGATTGCCGCCGTCAAGTTGGTTTCCCCTGCCCCCCGCGCCCCGGCCTCCGCCGCCAGCGCCGCCGCCGCCGCATTGCTGGAAATATTCAAGTTGGTCTGCACCTGCCCGATTGCCGCCGTCAAATTTGTCTCAGCTGCCCCTCGCGCCACGGCTTCCGCCGCGATTGCCGCTGTCAAATTGCTATCACCTGCCATGCGCTCCAACACTTCCGCCGCTATCGCCGCCGCCAGTGTATTGCTCGTAATATTCAAGTTGGTCTGCACCGCACCAATTGCCGCCGTCAAATTTGTCTCAGCTGCCCCTCGCGCCACGGCTTCCGCCGCGA
>CAZMFH010000047.1:3287-13793 GCA_964565485.1 uncultured Verrucomicrobiota bacterium
ATTGCCGCCGTCAAATTTGTCTCAGCTGCCCCTCGCGCCACGGCTTCCGCCGCGATTGCCGCTGTCAAATTGCTATCACCTGCCATGCGCTCCAACACTTCCGCCGCTATCGCCGCTGCCAACGCATTGCTCGAAACATTCAAGTTGGTCTGGATTGCCCCGAATTGCGCGGACAGGCTGTCAATATATTCGGTTACATTTGTTGACCGGGCGCTCCGGATAAACTTCCCGCTCACTCCGTCAAACACCACAATATCCCCATCACTGACCGTCCCCTTTGTCCGCACATCCGGGTAATATTGCGCAAACCCGCTCCCCGCCATCAGCATCATAACCAGTAAAAAAATTATCTTCATCCCACCTCCCCGCTTAACTTTTGCATTGCTAATTGTTAATTTTAACTTTCCCCTCTTCTTCCGCTTTCTCTCTTAACTTCCCTCTCTTAACTTTTGCATTGCTAATTGTTAATTGTTAATTTTAACTTTCCCCTCTTCTTCCGCTCCGCCCCCCCGCTCCCAGCGCGCTCCGCCCGCCCTGCCGGCCAATTTCCACATTCGCGCCATATTGCTGCGCAAGCACCTGTAACCGCTCTAACCGACTCTGTAAAATCGCCATCTTATCTTCAGCCATATCATTAAAGATTGCCGGATTCATCTGCTGCATTTCCTGATACAATCCCAACCGCACTTCATAATTAATGCTTCCGTCATCCGGTAATTCCGGCTCTGTCCCCGCCCGAATCTGCTGATACGCCTCAATCTCGGCTTCGCGCTCTTCGGCGGCTGCCTCATCCACATTCACTAAGCTGGCGTCCGCCAGTTCCGGCGCCAACCGCCACAAAAGCGCGCTTACTATCGGCGCTGTCCGGATGGTCTTGTCTCTATCCATGGCCAGTAGTATGTCCTTAACTATCCCGGCTACTGTCTTCAAATACTCGGGATCCAAGTCGCGTGGGTCAAATTGCAGTTCTAAATCAAACTGACCTTGTATCTCCTCTCTGCTCTTGAATAGTGGTTCGCCTTGTGCATTGGTAATGCGCGCAATCATTTCATCCGGCATGTATTGCTGACAAAGTTTCCATACCTGCCCTAACGCCTCGCGCAGATTCATCAGCCACCACAAAACCTTGAATTCTCGCTGTAATTGCACTACGTCCTGTGCTACGTCCGGATTTGTGCGCCCAAAATATTCGTCTGTCTGGCGGCGTAACTCTTTGATCATATCAATTACTGTGCGCGGATATTCCGGCGGCTTCATCCAACTGTAGTCGCCATCGCGCTTGGCTTGGAGTTCCACGAGCGGCCGGATATGTAACGCGCCCAGGCGCTGCCGATTGCGCGTGATGATGGGCGGCACTCCGGCTATCTGTGCGTGATCGCCGAATGAATCGCAATAGACTTTCATCAGGCCTTGATATGGTCCCGCCAGTTCTGCTATGCCGCGTGTGTCGCATAGCCGGCTGGTGAGGACTTCGCGCTGGAAGGCATGCCCCGGATAGCCGCCATGCGCGTAATCTATCAGCTTGCGCTCGGTTGCGGCCACATCTGCGTCAGCATGGAAAACAACATAATATCGGCCGGGCACTCCGTCTTCGTTTGTGGCTTTGTAATAGGCTGTCAGGATCTGGTATAGTCCTTTGTATTCTTCGGCTGTGCGCGCCCGTAAGACTCCGTCTGTGCCATGCACATAGTCCGGGAATGCTGCCGATCCTTCATGGCCGCCTACGCGCTTGCCGGCGCTGTCCGGTTTGCCGATTACTTGTTCAATAAACTTGTCACTCCACCCTTCGCTGATCTTGCGTTCGATGATTTCCGGCTTGCTTAACCATTCGGCCTCGAAATAGATGCGGGCGTCTTGGAATTCTGCGGTGTTGATGGGGATAAACCAGTCTTCCAAAAACCGTTTTGCGCTTACTTCGGGTCCGTTCTTCCGCATATAAGGAACCGGGAATTCAGCCTGGCCGCGCTCGCGTAGTTGGCTTATTACTTTTTTTGCTCGCGCCCGCCGGATTCCCGGAAAATATTCAATGAGTTTTGCCGCCAATATTTCTTCGCCAAACTCTTTATCATTTAATGCCACAATAAAATCGCTTGCGGCTTGTTCGGCTTGTGCCATCAAATCGTCCGTGCTGGAGGCCTCGGTCTGTTCAACCAACACTTCCATCACGTTTTCCAGATACATGTCCATCAGCTTTTGCGCGGTCAGTTGTTCGGTCTTTAACGCTGTTTCCTGCCGCCAATAAACGCCCAGTAACGCCAGCGCCGGGCTGTCGCCAACATAATAATTGGCCAGCTTCAACAGTTCCTTAATCCAGCGTGTGCCCCAATAGTTCCGGATCACCCAGCGCATTAATATCGCCATCTTGCCGGCCTGTGCGCTGTCATTGCTTTCGGTGCCTTTGAAGTTTAACTGTGCGCGCATGGCTGCTGTTACCAGTAAAACCACGTCCTCATTGATGAGCATGTCCGCTGTCCGGACGCGCATATCGCTGGCGCCCTCAAAGGGTTCGGGTTCTTCTTCGGAATTATATGCTTTATGTTTCAGGCCATCCGGGGATTGGCCGTCCCATTTGCAAAAGCGGGTGGTGTCTGTCGCGCTCCGGCAGGTCTCAATCAACTGCTTGGCCTCAGTCGCCACTTGGGAGGCGGCCTCCTTGATTTCCGCCAAGGTCGGCTCGGTAACAAGCGAAGCTCCGCCATCCCCGCCAACCTCATCTATCGCCCGCTCTGCCATCTTCCCCCCTCGCTTAACTTTTGCATTGTTAACTTCCCCGCTTCTTCCGCTCCCTCCGCTTCTCCCCTCTTCTTCCGCTCCCCTCTGAACTTTTGCATTGCTAATTGTTAATTTTAACTTTCTTGAAATTACCCCGTAAACGGCTCAAACCGCACCTTTGCCGCGCCGGTTCCTTGTATGAATTTCGCGCTTTTCACTGTCCGCCGACTCCATATCGCATTATAGCCTGCCGCCAGCAGGCATCCCACTGTCGTGCCGGTGTCCGGGCTGGTCCCATCGAATGTCACATAAACGCTATTCGCTTTCACGCTCACCCAGGCATGCGACGATAATGCGCCCAGTTCGGTGGGCGAAACAACATCGGTTGCCACTGCCAATTCCTGCGCTACTTCGCTGTTCCCTGTCGGCCCTAACTGACTATCCAAATTCACAACTTTACTATTCAATGTCAGCCTCCTTTCTTATCTTCGGAATGTGGCTTTGCGCACATTCCCGTGTTGATCTACTAATGTGTCGTTTAACCGCTCAAGTTCTTCGGCGGCGCGATTCTCTGCTTTGCCTTGCTCGATGGGGTCAAGGCAGTAATCGGCGTGTACGGCGTTGATCATCCAGCGCCGGAGGAAGAACGGAAAATCAACTGGCTCCCAGTATGCTGTCTGGCTGTCCGGGCTTTTGTTGGTCGAGGATTGCAGCGCTTTATAGCTCCGGCCTGTGCTTGCCAGATAACAGGTGTCTTCTATGGCGTAGTCGCTTGTCGCGCTCCATGCTGTCAGGCTGTAAACCGGTGGGGGTGTCCGGAATCTGAGCCATGGCCGCACTGGCGCTTCTTCGGCAATAACCTGTATGCCGTCTTCATATTCAATCACGTCCCGCACTAATCCGGCCATGCGGTATATCCGTGGATCACGATCGAATACGCCGTTCTCTAAATCTACGGCGCCGATCTCGGTCTGGCCGTCCTGCCGGAATGCGATTGTTCGCTGGAAATCGTCGCCAACTGCTTCCCACCACTCGGAATCCGCTTCATCGGGCTGGTGGTTAACATTCTCATCTTTAAGGCTTGTGTAATACTGCTCTGTTCCGTCATCAGATTCAAAATATACTTCCTCGCCGGCTGTATAATTGTCTTCGTCATCCCATGTGTCCCTGTATTGCCTCTGTTCGGTCTGAATAAGCTGCGGCCAGAAGGTGTGCTCCCATACTTCGATCATTCTACCATTGATCTGTTCGGCAATCACTGCGCGCTGGCCGGCGCTCAATGTCGCTACATTGGGGTCAATGCCGCGCATCCGCACGATGCTCTCAAAAATCTCCTTTATCGCGCATTCCCTCATCCGCCTCCTTAAAACCTTAACACTCTAAAACCCTAACACTTTAGCTTTCAAAAGCTTACTTTTGAAAGCGACTCACGCATACACTTTCCGGAAACTTACGCGCCCATGACGATTGCGCATCACTCTCGCGTTCCGCACTGCTCCCTCGTCTATGCCAAAATAGCGTCTGTCCTGGTCTTTCCAGTAGCCTTCTGCTTCCCGCGACAACACTTCCCTGCCTTCGTTGTCCACGGCGTTCATCACTGCTTCAACGCTGATCTCACGGGTCATGCGTCCGCTTTTGCCGAAGCGTCTGTATTCCCCGCGCCTGCTGGCCAGTTTGCGGTCGTATCCTTCTGCGCGCCGTAATCGTTCTGCCTGCCGTTCTTGCGATAATCCCATGTCTATTACTTCGTTTTCCATCGCTTTGCTCCGCTGATGTTGGAGCATGGCGCCCGGCTGGGCTGGCCGGACGCCATGTCCTCGGTTCGGGTTGGTTTATTTCTTCATTTGTCGGAAGTAAATGCGCACTTCGCCAGCGCTGCATTCGCTTACTGCATTTTGTGCGTTCGGGGTGAACTTGAAGTCAATCGTGTCATCCGCCGTATAGACCTTTCGTCCGGTCGAATCGTCGGTTAACCCGGTTGCCACTGTTATCAGGTTCGTGGTCGTGCCGATCACGTTCGTGATTACGGTCGTCGCTGCGGCCTGCACGCTCCGGCCATACTTTAGCCACACTTCCGTCCCTTCGCTTGCCAGTTCTGTTGAGGTCAGATAGAGGTCGGCATCTGTTCCGTCCCCTACTTCCAACAACAGGCTGCCGGTGTAGTTCGTGTTGTCTGTCGCAATATCAAACGCTGTGATGAGCTGCATCGCCACGAGTTGCACTGCTGTTCCTGACTTAACTTCCATCACGGTCGTCAGCGTTTGCGCTGTGTTCGTGTCGGTTGTCGTCAGGTCGGCATGCGTTATTGTCGCGACATGTGTCGCGCCAAGCGCACTCCGCTCCTGCTCGGTCAACGGGCGAAAGCTGCTCGCCCAACTCATTCCTGCAATCCCCAGCGCCATTAATACCGCAATTATCATCCGCTTTTTCATACTTCGTTATTCCTCCTTCTTCGGGTTTATTCTGTCGTTTGCTTCATTCTTCTGTCGTTATTCGACGCTGGGTTTAGGAATCCAAGCTGGTATAGACCATGCACTGGCCTGCTGGATTGAGGCATTTCAGCAGATACAGGCAGTCGTGGTATCCTCGCGGGCCGCCGCTCTTGGGTGGTTCTAACCGGCTGGCCGGCGGATCCCAATAGCAAAGCTGCCACATGTTGAGGTCAATGAAGATGCCGCTTCTGGACGTGTAATCCGTAGATAGGCCTGTTGCTTCGGTGTGCAGTAGGTTGTAATTCGGGAATGTCTTTACGGATCCGCCGTCGAATTCAAAGAAGTTCACCACTCGGATCAGCTTCTTGTCTTCGGCGTCCAGATTGTAGCGCGTCAACGCCTGGGCGGTGTTGATGTCTTCAATGTGTTTCTGCGCCCAGCCGGACATGGTCGTTTTCAGCTTCAACCCCACTTGGCCGTTCAGGTCAACTGCGCCATGCCGCTGCTCGGCTGCTGCCGCAATCATGCCTTCAAACACTGCCGGCGTCAGCGCCGCTAATGTCCCTGTATGCACACATCCGCTGGTTGGCCGGAAGGCGGCCGGAACGGGCTTCACGCTCTGCGCGCTGGTACTCATCCAACTGAATGCGCCGCGGCTGCGATACGGCAACGCGACTGTTTCCGCGCGCATGTCGTCGTTGCTCAGCATCTGCCGCTCCATCATTCGCGCCAGAATCTTGCCGTCTTCCATGGCTTGCTTGGCTTCTTCCTTGCCGGGCACTCCGGCGGTGCGCGTCAGGTTCGCCATTCGGCTTACCATCCACCCTTTTGTCCGCATCCACATGGCATACGCTTCGATCTGATCGCGATTGGTATGCTCAAAACTGTCCATGTCGCTGCCGTCCATCGCGCCTTCAAATGGGCGGTCTTCATAGACTTCGACGGGCCACTGACTTAATACCTGCTTGGGTTTCGGGCCGCGCTTCAGCATCTTGCTGAACGGCACTTTATCCGACTGCACATTGAAAATCGTGTCGCCGACCTCCGCAAGCTTCAACGTCATTCCTGTCTCATATAATCCGGGCATAATTATCCTCCTTCATTTGATGGCTGGAGTTGCCCGACACGATTTCCGCAAATTCTGCTTATCGCGTCTGCGCTCCGGCCATTAGTTTCTGATATTGTTTCTCCAGGGCGTCTTCGTCCGCCCCGTCCTTATTGAACTCGTCTTCACTGAACGCCGCTGGCGCGCCCTTTCCGGCGCTGATTGGCGGCTTGTTTGGCGCACCTGTTCCGGCGCCTGCGGGTTTTGACGGCAATACCGGCGGCTTTAGCTCCGGCTTGCGCGCCGCGCCTGACGCTTGTGTCCGCGCTAAACGCAGTTTCCTGCCCAGCATCATGTCGGCATGCTGTTGTTTGGCGCGCTCGGATACTATCCGCCGGGCGTCCGGTCCTATTTCGAGCAATTCTTCTTCGATTGTTTCGCGGCGCTCGGCAACTTCGTCTTCAGACATGCTGCCATCCTTACCTTCATAGCCTTCTTTGTGCTGTTTGCACCAAGTCCGCCATGAAAGCAGGTTGTTATAGCGGCTGATTGTCTTGGCCTCTTCTGGCTCAATGTATTCGGGCGATACGCCGAATTTCATTGCGGCCTTAACGGCTTCGTCTTTCATCCGCTTTTCCAGTCCGCTTGCGCGTTGCTCTGCTTCTTCCGCTTTGGCTTCGGCGTTCTTGCGCCGGATGTTCAGGTCGTGTATGCGTTCGTTGATCTTGGCCTGCGCTTTCGCGCTTACGCCTTCGATCGCCTCGCTTTCCTCGCTGTCTTCATCCGTCTTGTCCGTGCCTGGCTCTTCGCCGGTTTTGGCCTTTGCAGGGTCCAAGTCCGGTTCCGGTTCAGGTGGTGTCGCCTGGGCTTCTGCTTCGATGAAGCCTTTGCTCATTAACTCTGCATACTGCTCTTCCGCGGCTTTCTCGTTCAAATCGCCAGTCCCGGATTGCTCCGCCTGTTCCGACTTGTCCACACTAACCGCTCCAGTGTTTTCAGCTTTCGCATCCATGATGTTCTCCTCACCATTTAGGTTTTTTCCCTGCCGTTTTATGTCAGGTGGCAGTTTGCCTCTTCGATTTTCAAACTACTCAAAAACTTTCCACGCGCAATGGTCTTGTGCCCTTCCTGACCCTTCCTGACCCTTCCTGACCCTTTTTCGGCCTCATTAGACCCTATCTTAACTTCCGCATCCCCTCTTAACTTTTGCATTGTTAATTGTTAATTGTTAATTTTAACTTTCCCCCCCCCTCTCATCTCCCCCTCTCTTTCCCCATTTTCTCTTCATTTCCTTTCCGCACTAATTCAATTATGCGCTCCTGCGCTTCGGCAATATGATCTATGCCGCCCGCATAAAAGGCGCGGTCGGAATCTCTTATTCCTCGTGTCGCTGTGCGTTCCTTGGCTATTTCCTCAAGCCCGGCCAGAACGGCCAACACTCCGCGCAACAACAGCGTTTCCGGATCCACGCTAAACGCCTCCAATAACTTGTCTTCATCCAAAACCGGCTTCTTCTCAATCACGATCATCTTTTTCTTGAACCATTTCATTTCATTGTCCCTTTCAAAAATACTTTCTCGATCTCTGAGCGCAGATACTTTCCGCGCACTATGTTCCGCTTCTTGCCAATCCGGACGGGATGTAAAAGTCCTGCCCGCACTACTTGCTTGAATTCATAAATAGTCAATCCGAACGCCACTAAAATGTCTTTGCGCCGCACGAAAATTGTTTCCGGTAATCCCATTTCAGCCCTGCCTTTCTTCTTTATGGAATCTGCTTTGTCCTTTCTGCCAGCCTTGTCCGCCTTGGCGCGCGCCGTAACTTGTCCCGCCGCGCGTGGGTGTGCTGTTCCTGGCTATGTCTTCACAGCCGGCCATGAAAAAGTAACGCATTAAATCAATCGGGTCTTTGCAAGCGCCTTTGTCGCCATCGGCGTTTAACCAGTTTTCTAATGCGTAAATTGAATTTTCGCATTCTTCGGATATAAAGAAATGCGGCGCGCTCACTCCGTCTTCATAATCCAATGCGGAATTTATTTTGCTCACGCCATCGGTTACGTCCGCGCCCGGTGTGAGATTGAAAAATAAATTGAGGTCGTCAAAAAACGTCACTAATGTCTCCGGCCTGTCATTCTCAATGCGCGGCGCGCTGGCGGCGCGGCTGTCAATGAAGCGCTCTTCGATCAGCTCGTCTGCGCCGCCGCGCGCATCCCACGCGGCCAGCTCTTCTTCATCGGGATATTCGGCGCCGCCGGCGCTCCATGTCTTCCAGTCTTGCCAGCGCTCTAACCTTGCTATTTCAAACTTGTAACGCGCTAAACCAAACCCGAATGATGGCTTCTGGCCTTCGCCCGGCGCGCCGTCATTGCGTCCGTCATTGCGTCCGCTTGGTATCGCCCACGGTCCCGGCACTCCTATGCCTGGTATCTGGTAATTACCCGGCCATTCCCGATATAAATATGTGTTCTGTTTGCTCTTCCGGAACCAGCTCAGAAAATAATTGCGGGTGGCGGCGGGATCGCAAAAGAAATAATTCGTGCCGTTCTGCGGTATCTTATCTGCCTTTACAACGTGAATCTTCCTCGAAAAGCGCGGTATCATTACGCTGATTGTGCGCTCGGCTAATCCGTAAAAGCGTTCGCGTATGTAACCGCGCGCTTTGTTGCGGATTGTTGCAATCACTTCCTTGGGGTTGCCATACGGATTGTCGCTGGGATTAAAAAATACAACGGCTTTGCGCGGATCCACGCAGCGCATCACGCGCGGCACAAGCTCAAATGCGCGCCCTGCCGATGCTGTCTTGACTGGCTTCCCGCGCGCTTCGGCCAGCCAGGCGATAACGTCTTCCGGCGCGCTTTGGGGCGACATGGCCGCACGCCGTTTATCTTCTGCCTGCCATAGCTCCGCATAATCTGTCGCGCTCAAACCCAGCGCCGATGCTTCATCGGCGGCTTGTCCGTCTTCCGGACACAAATACGCCGGTATTGTCCGCGCAAGTCGCGCGCTTTCGATAAAAAGCTTGACGGTCGGCGTATAACCGTTAACCGGCGTAAAGGTCGTTATGCCTATGCCTGCCCGCGTCGCCATACGCAGCATCAGGTCTTCCACCCAGTCTGCCGGAATAAGTTCATCCGGCGCCACTAAATCCGCCTCAATGCCCTGCAAGGCGGTATCCTTGTCCTGCATGTAATTGAGAAACGCGCATGACCCGCCTATAGGCGTAATAAAACTGCTTTCCGAAAAGCCGGTTTTAAGTTTATATTTGATGTAAGTCGTCAAGCTGGCCGTCTGCATCTGCCATTCCGGCGGCATATATTTCCAGAATAGTGGTTGCTGATCCCGCACACTGCGCGGATTACTCATGTGCATGGCGAATACTCGTGCATTCTCCTTTTCCGCCAGCATCATCATGCACCGTTTCGCCGCAAACTCCGATTTCGCCGCCCGGTTCCCGCCCATAATCAAGAGCATTTTGACCGGCCGCTCATAGCCAAGCAGCTTCCGCATCTGCCCGCAAAACTCTTCCCACAAAAGACGGTCCGTCCATTCTTCGCGCGCCGCCTTATCCGTCCAATCTTCGCGCCGCCGAAGAGCGCTCAAGAATGTTCGGTCGTAACAATACGGAAAACCCAGCAAGGCGTCGCACACATGCCAGATCGGCGGCTCAAACCCATTCCGCAGCATATCAGCCGCCTCCGCCTCCAACGCCAGCCGGCGCATCTCAAACAGCTTGCGCGCCGCCTGTTCCGCATTCACCCCGCTGATCGCCGCCTCAGCCTGAATCATCTCCCAGCCCGGCGGCGGAATCCGAGCATGCCCCGCAACCTTCATATTTCCCCTTTCTTGAATTCCATTTCAATCCAGCGCACAACATAATCCACCACACTCCGCGCTATCCGGATCTGCGGATTATCAGTCAGCCCTTTCGGCTCAAAGTCCTGAAAAGCCAGCTTGTCAACCAGTTTTGTCAAAGGCACACCCGCCTGCAAACAAAGCGAAAACAGGATTGAAAACGAATCCGCAAACCCATCCAAAGTGGATCCGCTCTCATCCATGTGCATAAACAATTCCATCGGCCGCCCATCATCCCCGATCCCAACCGTAAAAAAGAATTTCACCCGCTCCAGCCGCCCATCAACAGTATTCGCCCGTATAACAACCCGATGCGTAACACTCCGCCGTGTATCAGCTAATCCCATTCTTCCACCTCAGAATAGTCCACTGGTATCCCCATTTCCCCCGCAAACTTAATTTCCGCCTGTAATCCCTTTGATTTTTCCCAGCCCTCAGCCATCAGCACAATCATCCTGTTGCAGCG
>CAZMFH010000048.1:0-13769 GCA_964565485.1 uncultured Verrucomicrobiota bacterium
GACAGATAAAACCCACGGCGGCGGCGGCCAAAAGCGCGTTGCGCAATGTCGCGCGCGGTAGTTCTTCATGCCGATAGAGAAAGTAAAGCGCGGCGGGGATGACGCCGGCGGAACCGCAGGTTGGCGCGGTAACAACAGGATGGCCGGCGGCGTTTTCCTCGGCCACGGCGAAGGCATAGGCGCTTAAGTAAACCAAAAAACGATCCGGACTGCGCGTCATTTTTTGCGCGCGTTGGAACAAGAGCGCGCTTTTACGATGCAGACGCACCGGTCCAGGCAAAAACCCTTCCGTTACAACGCCGCGTTTGATTGCCGCAAACATGGCGTCAAGAATGCCGTCCAATTGCGCTTCAATTTGTTCGCGCGTCATTCCG
Source organism: uncultured Verrucomicrobiota bacterium (assembly GCA_964565485.1). Lineage (GTDB taxonomy): Bacteria > Verrucomicrobiota > Kiritimatiellia > JAAZAB01 > JAAZAB01 > CAZMFH01. The sequence goes on from CAZMFH010000048.1 coordinate 375, forward strand.
GTAATGGCCTGTTCATTGGCAAGCATCAGGGCGTGCGGATGGAGATGATGGCGCTTGAGCTGGTTTTGCAACTGAACCGTATTGGCATAAGGAAAACGCGGTTTGCCGCGGCGCGGCGGCTTGTAGCCTTTCCATTCGATAAATCCGCCGCCCACGGAGTAATATTCGCGTTCCATGAGCGCTCCTTCTGCGCCAAGCAACTGGATGACGAGCGTATTGCTGTAGGGGAAATGCGGATTGTGTTTGCGTGTGGCGGCGTGTTGCGTGGTAAAGATGATGTTGTCCGGCGTTAACGGCAAATTGAATGAGCCGACATGGATGAGGGTTCGTGTTTTGCGGTTGCCGGCTAATTTATCAATCATTCGGGCGGAACATTCTTCCGGTTTGCAGCCCATCAGTCCGGCCAGGATGGCCGTATCGGCGCCGTGACCGCGGCCGGTGTCGCTCAAAGATCCGTAAAACATTACCCGCAAGCCGCGTGCGCGTTGCATAATGTGCGGCGCGGTGTTTTCCATTTTCCGGCGGAAATCGTTGCCGGCGCGCATCGGGCCGATCGTATGCGAGCTTGAAGGTCCCGGCCCGATTTTGAATAAATCGAAAATCGAAATGTTGACAGGCTTGATCGTTTTCATGATGAGGCCGGCAAACGTCTGACCGGCCAGGAACGCGGTTTGGTGAGAATTTCGCATTCCGCCGGAGGCACACGCATATCCATGTCGCTGCCGTAATCCTGGTGATCCATAAATTCTCCGGCGGCGCCAGCGGCGCGGCCCAGCGCAAATGCGGCCAGGGGAATGTTGATGACGCGTTGCAGCGTAATACGTTTGTCTTTAAGCGCTTTCCAGCAAATCGCCAGCCAGACGCAGGCGATGGCCGCGTCCACATTGACGGCCAGGACGCGGGATGTCGCGCCCGTATTTTTCAAAGTCTGCGCCAGCCGGCGGTAAAACTCAAGGAAAACGTTGTTGATTTTTTGGCTGCGCAGAAACGCATGGATAATTTCTTCGCGTGGATCGAAATTGACTTCTTTGTCCTTGAAAACAGGATGCCCAAGACAGGGTATTTTGGCGTAACTGGTGCCTGATTCCTGAGCCACATTTTTGGCGTTTTTAAAGCTGAACGCTTCCTGCTGAACAAGCTTTTCGATATCAATTTCCGGCAGATTGGTGTAATAGGGGGAAATCAGGTTTGTTTTGCCGAAAACCTTGATCAGGTATTCAATTGCTTCGCTGCCGTTTCCGCCATGTACGCGCCCGATGCTGGCCAAAGCCGCAATCATGCCCGTGTGCGGCTGGTTGCCGGCGGAAGCCGAGAGTTTGGCGCCTTGCGCGGAGATGGTGCCCGGTCCATTGGTGAGCGAGGCAATCAGGCAAAGCTCCGCCAATTTGGGCTCAAATGTATGTTGGGGCAGTTCGCCGGTCCATTGCAGGATCAATGATTCTCCGAAAGAGGCGTATTGCATCAGATCGGTGAGCGCATAACCGTAGATGCTGGCGGCCTGACCGTTGTTGCCGGATGCATAACTGGCGTCGCGCATGGAGCGTTGTGTGACCATTTTGCCGAGTTTGGTTTCCGCCAGCTTGGAAAATTGCGCGGCATACGGTTCGATAATAATGCCCGGCGGCAGAATCAGGGATGTCGGCAGTTTTTTGCCCAGTTCCCCGAAATTAACGAACCATGGATTTAATTGCAGTGTTTTGTGGGGGATAAAATCGCGCTCCCACTCACGGCAGCGGAAAATAAGGCTGGCGGCATGTGGGAGATCGTGCAGTGTTTGAATGCGGATGCCTCTTTGCAGGGTTTGGCGCAATTTTCCGGACATTTCATAGCGTTTGCCCGGATCAAAGGGTTCGCTTTTGAAGTAGTCATCGAAAAGTTTCATTTTGTCTGAGGCCGTTGTGCCAACGCCTTCAACAACGGCGCCTGCATGACCGAGCGAGACATTCTGTGATTCGAGAATTTTGCCGGCCACATACACCACAATCGGTTTGGAGAAATTGCGCTGGCGCATCATTGCGATGGCTTCTTTTTCGTATAATCCCCCCGGCTCAACATAGAGCACCAAGAGTTTTGTGCGCGTGTCGCGCTCGGCCAATTCCAGTAAATCCTTGAGCGGCGTCAGAATTAGAACGTCCTTGCCGGTCGAAATGCCATAGGCTGTGCCGATGCCGGCCGAAAGCAGATAGGTGGCCAGGGTTGTAACCATATTGCCGCTGTTTGAGATGATGGTGGCTCCGCCTTTTTTGAAACTTTCTGATGGCGTATCGCCGCCGACGGCGCCGACACGGACGCCATCATATGTGTTGATCATGCCGAGCGTGTTGCAGCCTATGATGTCAATATCGGCTTCACGCGCCAGTGAGGCGATTTTGGCGGTTACTTCAATGGAAACGTGTTCCGTTATGATGAAAATTGTTTTGATGGTTTTCTTGCCGTAAGAGACCAGCTCCTTGATTTCGCCGTAAACCGCATCCGGCGGCGAATAAACAATGGCCTTGTTGGGGCGTTGTTTTTTCGGCAGGCTGTGCAATAATTCGGAGAAAGTTGCATAGACTGGAATTGTTTTACCCTGTTCGCATTCCAGTGTCATGCCGCCTTTGCCGAGCGCCCAGCCGCCGACAATATTGGCGCAATAACGTTGCGAGGTTATGCTGACTTTGCTCGATTCGCGTCCGGTAATGTTGGAAACCACGACAAGATCGCCTTTTTGAAGCAAATCCGATAATTGTTTGGCTCTCATTTTGTCCTCATTTGCGCAAAGGCTTTGGCTAATTTGGCGGCATATTCGGCCACCAGCGTTACGGGCGTGTCGTATCCGAAGATGACATAAGGCAGTTTTAATGTTTCGAGTGTTTCCTTGATCATGGTCATTCCGCGTGCCAGACGCGGACCGCCGCGTCCGATAACAACAGGCAGATAAACCGGGCCATGCTCCTCGACATGTCTCGTCAGTGCATCGCCGATGGCCTGAAAAGTAACGTCAACCAAGGTGTTGTTGGCCTTGCCGCCAAGCAGGAGCAGGAGGGATGCCTTGTTCAGGTGGTGTTTAAAGCAAACCGCCGCCGCTTGCAGCATGCGTTCGTAAGTTGGGTTGCCGCCGAAATCAGAAAGGAAAATCGGGCTGCCTCCGCAGGTTGAAAGCGTTTCTGTAATGATGGTGGAAGCGCCGCCGCCAAAAAGAATCGGCAGGATCAGTTCGCCGTTGAGGTCGGAAACGTGCAATTGCCCTTGATAGGAAGATAAAGCCAGTTCCTTCATTTCTTCCTCAAAGGCGGTTGTGTTTTCCGGATACTCAGGCAAGGTTACGCCGAGATTTTTGGCCCTGAAGTTGGATTCATCCAGAATGGCTTTGAAGTCGCAGGCGATGATCTCGCCGTTGGGCGTAACACGCCAGGGATTGATTTCGCACATGCGCATGCCGTTGGTGATAAAGAAATCCCAAAAATCAACCAGACAGCGTGAAAAAGTGCTGATCAGTTTTTTGGGGCATTGCAATTCGCTTAAAGCCTGGCTGGCCTGATATGCGTCAAGGCCTTTATAAACATCCACGGCAATGGTGCGTTTTTGCTTGTCCGCAACGCTTTCAATATCCATGCCGCCTTTGAGGGAGAGCGTCAGTGATGGTCCGCGAAAAGTGGAATTATAGGTGATTGCCGTGTAAAGCTCCAGCTCGGCGGGAATATAGCGCGTCAAATAAACCGTGCGCGGCATTTTTCCGCCGATTTCACTGTTGATCATGCGCGCGATTTCCTGTTGGGCGCGCGCGGGGTTGTCTACGATTTTAACCAGGCCGGCTTTGCCTTTTTTCCCGGCCAGCACATCCGGTTTGATCACGGCTTTGCCCCATTTATCCAGAATGCCTTTTAACGTTTTGCGATCCAGCGGCGTTACCGCATGTTCCGGAACCGGCAGTTTGGAGCGTTTGGCCAATTGCTCAAGAAAAGTCAGTTCGGTTATCTGTTGCATTGGTGTTTCCGTTCAAGTTTGTTTGTTTTTATGCGCTGCACCGATTGGGCGTTAAGCCAAATCGGCGCAGCTTGGCTTAATCCATGTTGCCGATGATGGCGTCGGCAAATTCAGAGCACTTTAAGAGCGTGGCGTTTTCCATGAGGCGGTGGAAATCATAGGTTACCCTGCGTTGCCGGATTGTGGCGCTGATTCCCTTGCTGATCAGGTCGGCGGCTTCGTTCCAACCCAGATGCCGGAACATCAGGTCGCCGGAAAGAATAACCGAACCGGGATTGACTTTGTCCTGTCCGGCGTATTTGGGCGCCGTGCCGTGCGTTGCTTCGAAGATGGCGTGGCCGGTGCCGTTATTGATGTTGGCGCCCGGCGCAATCCCGATTCCGCCCACCTGCGCCGCGAGGGCGTCGGAAATATAGTCGCCGTTCAGGTTCATTGTGGCGACAACATCAAATTCCTCCGGTCTGGTAAGCGCCTGCTGGAAGAAAATATCCGCAATGGTGTCCTTGACCGGCATTTTGCCGCCGTATTCCTCGGCAACCTCATAACCCCAGGCGCGGAACGCGCCTTCGGTGAATTTCTGGATGTTGCCTTTATGCACCAATGTTACGCTGCGCCGTTTGTTGCAAACGGCGTAATCAAAAGCGGCGCGGATCAGACGCTTGCTGCCGGTTTCGCTGATCGGTTTGATGCCGATCCCTGAATCAGGGCGGATGTTCCAGCCGAGTTCGCGCTTGAGAAACCCGATTAGTTTCACGGCTTGCGGGCTGCCGGCTTGTGTTTCCAGCCCGGCATAAACATCTTCCGTGTTTTCCCGGAAAATTACCATGTCAACTTTTTCCGGATTTTTAACCGGACTGGGGACGCCTTCAAACCAGCGCACCGGACGCAGGCAGACATAGAGATCAAGAATTTGGCGCAGCGCCACATTCAGGCTGCGATGTCCGCCGCCAACGGGCGTGGTCAGGGGGCCTTTGATGCCGACCAGATATTTTTGGAAGGCGGCCACAGTTTCATCCGGCAGCCAGTTGCCGGTTTGTTTGAAGGCTTTCTCGCCGGCCAGCAGTTCATGCCAGCATACCTGGCGTTTGCCGGCATAGGCTTTCTTGACGGCGGCGTCAAAAACACGCTGTGCAGCTCTCCAGATGTCGGGGCCGGTTCCATCGCCTTCAATAAATGGGATAATCGGATGATCCGGCGTCACGCATGTTTGGGTGGTTTGCGAAAAAGTTATGGGGTCGCCGTTTGGTTTTGAAGTCATGGTTTTATTCCTTAAGCTGTTTTGCCGGTTGTCGGAGGCGGATCAATTGGCATCGAATTCAGCAAACTGATGACGCTCTCCGGATGAACGCCTTGCAGTTGGGCGGCAGGACGCTCTTCTGTCGCGCGGAATTTTTTAACCATCTGATAGGGTGGTTTTAAGTCAATAAGGCCGAAGCTTTCCGTTTGGGCGCGGCGCAAGGCGCGTTCGGCGCCGGCGCGGATTGCGCGCCGGGCGGCTTCCGGATGCATGTGGATTGCCGCCGTGTTGCGCACGGCATATTCCTGCGCGTTGCATTCATCGCCACGTCCCGGTCGGATGCCGCGCTTGACTTCAACAGTTTCGATGCCCGGCACAAGCGCGGCGGCTTCCAGGCAGAAGGCGCGATCGCCCGATCCGAAAATCGAACGAACGCCCAGTTCGCTGGCGCACATGGCCAGTTGCCCGAATTCGCCGACCGGTGTGCCGTTGATGGTGAACTCGAATTTGGCGAAGCTGCCTGTGTGCGCCAGATGCGCATATTCCGTGCGCGACATTGCATGCTGGCCGACCCAGGCGATATAACTGAAGGATTTGTCAAGCGCATAAGGATAGCCGTTGACAAACCCGCGCAAAAGCTCCACGCGCTGGTCAAGCAGATGCGGATGCACTGCGCCGGGGCCGTGTCCGTCGGCCACAAGAATATAGGTTGCGCCGGCCGCAAAAAAACCTTCAATGGCGGCGTTCAATTCCGCAGTCAACAGTTCCTTGGCGAGATAATTGTAACGCGAGGTTGTGCCGCCCCAATCTTTGCTGTCCAAGACTCCCGCAACGCCTTCCTGATCGGTCATGATGTAAATTTTCAAATCTGTGGCTCCTGTTTGTTTACCTGAATCAGTGATGGGCTTTGCCCGACACTGATGTTTTTTGTCCGGCGCTTTTTTGTGATCATCGTCTGTCTGCGCCAGGCTGATGCGCGGCAGGCAGGCTGTGCTTTTTTGATGATCACTACATTTTTTTCATTCAAAACGAATCTTGAAAGAATTCATGATTCAGAAGTCAGAATAAATGCAAAGACATTACAAACCAAGATTTTGCTTGATGCCACGCTTCTGACCGCTTCTTCGCTTTTGCATTGCTAATTGTTAATTTTAACTTTCTTCCTCTTCCGCTCGGACGTTCTTCCCTGGGCGCTCATTGCGCAGAATTTTATTGGTAACGGCCTGATTACGGATTCATGTTTTCGGCAGACTGGCGGCGGCAATGGCCTGACCGACGCGCCGACTGGCTTCGTCAGGCACGGCCAGTTTCACTTTGCGCGCCGTTTCTGGAAATTCAGAACGCAAAATTTCATCCGCAGTCTTGAGAACCAGATCGCCGCCGGCGCCGGAGGTAACGCGGCCCAGGATCAGAATATTGGCGATATCATAGAAAGCGGAATAATGCGCAACTGTATAACCGAAATAAACGCCGATTGTTTCAAAGACGGCGTGTGCGCGCTCATCGCCGGCATTCATCAGCGCCTGGACATCCTTGAGGCGTTCAGCGAGGGTTTTTTGCTCGTCAAGCTTGATCCCGGCTTTGGCGGCCAGCCGGTTGACCGCCACCTGCGAAAAATATTGCGCGCCAACACCACGGTCGCCCGACCATTCGTCCGCCGGCGCCTGCGAATTGTAATCTACCGGCGCAAAAGCCAGTTCGTCAAGCCAGCCGGGCAGATTGCCGTTGGCGTCAACATAGCCGCCGGCCAGACTGGAACCCATCGCAATGCCCAGAATGCGATTGACCCCCAGCGACATGGAGCCGGCCAGCGCGGTTACTTCGCCGTCGTTGATCACCTCAAAGGGAATGTTCTGCCATGCCGCTTTCAATTCCTGAAAGAGATTGCGCACCCGTTTTTCGAAGAGCGGTTGCGGCACACCCCGAAAGAGCGAGGCCACGCGGACGCTGTTGTTGACGTATATGCCGGCGGCGGACCCGCCGATTGCGTCAACACGCGGCAGGTGGGCGGCCGCTTTTTTGAGCGCGGCGTTGATCTCGTCAAAGTGATACTGAGGATCGGTTTGGCTTTTCGGATCCCAGATCACTTCCTCGCTAAAGACGCTTTTGCCTTCCAGCACCGCCGCCACCTTGCGGTCGCTGGCGCCGAGATCAAAACCAATTCGGCAGCCATTCAAGTGGCGTCCCAACGGTTTGGCGGTTGTGCGGTCCGCCGGAACCTTTTCGGGCGTGGTGATTTCCACCCGGAACGGAACATTGTAAACCGTTTGCATTAATTCGACATCAAAGGCGCGCGCCCCGGTTGGGGCGTAAATTTGGCGGATATGTTCGCCGATTGGTTTTGCCCCTCCGATGACGATGCGATGTCCGCCGCGTTGCCAGATCATGAATTTGACGATGCGTTCGACATAGGGCAGGTTGGATGCAAAGAGCGCGTGGTTTTCCGGGAAAACAAAAGTTTTCCAGCTGGAAACTGCTCCGTTATCTGATTCTATGGCAATGACAAGCGGAACACCCTGCCCGGAAGCGGTAACTTTGGCCTGAAAATTGCGATTGGCCAGGATCGGCGGACTGAATTCATTGTCGAGCGGCGGTTTGCGGTTGGCGGTGGAAACGAACCAGGCGGCAGACGTGTTGGATTGCATGCGGTTTCCTCAAAATTTTGAAGCGCTATTTAGAGTGCCGATTTGCTTGTTTTTATAATAGACAATCTTCAAAAAGTCAATCAAACTAGTCATAAAAAAGACATAAAAATAACCTTGAATATCTGGGTTATCGTGCGTATGCTCCCGTTTTTGGAAAGTCTAACCGGGGAATGCGTGAATACCATGAGCAAAGAACTGATTATTGCCGAAAAACCTTCCGTGGCTGCCGATATAGCCAAGGCGTTGGGCGGTTTCACTAAAACGGGTGATTATTACGAGAGCGACGGCTTTGTGCTTTCATCGGCGGTTGGCCATCTCCTCGAATTAATTGTGCCGGAAGGCCAGGAAGTCAAACGCGGCAAATGGAGTCTTGCCAACTTGCCGGTTATTCCCACCAACTTCGACGTGCAGCCGATCGAGAAATCGTCGGCCCGTCTTAAATTGCTGGTGCGCCTGATGAAACGCAAGGATGTTGCGGGGTTGATTAACGCCTGCGATGCCGGGCGTGAAGGCGAATTGATTTTTAACTACATCATCAAATATGCCGCCATCAAGAAACCGACTCGGCGGCTCTGGTTGCAATCCATGACTTCCAGCGCCATTCGTGACGCTTTTGCCGCTTTGCGCAGCGAAGAGGAAATGCGTCCTTTGGCGGATGCCGCCATCTGCCGTTCGGAGGCCGATTGGCTGGTTGGCATCAATGGCACACGCGCCATGACGGCTTTTAATTCCAAGCAGGGCGGATTCCTGCTGACAACTGTCGGACGTGTGCAGACGCCGACGTTGATGATTGTGGTTGAGCGGGAAGAAAAAATCAAAAAATTCACGCCGCAATCGTTTTGGGAGGTGCGCGCCACTTTTCAGGCGCAAGCCGGTCAATATCTCGGACGCTGGTTTGACGAAAAATTTGCAAAACTCAAATCCGACAACAATGATGCCAAACCAGAACGTATTTGGGATATGGCGCAGGCTGAAGCGTTACGGGCGAAATGTCTGGACAAGCCCGGCGTTGTCAGCGAAGAAAGCAAACCGGCAACGCAACTGTCGCCGCTGCTTTTTGATTTGACCAGCTTGCAGCGTGAAGCCAATGGGCGTTTTGGCTTTCCGGCCCGGCGCACCTTGCAATTGGCCCAGTCGCTTTATGAGCGGCACAAGGTTTTAACTTATCCCCGAACGGATGCGCGCGCTTTGCCGGAAGATTATCCGGCTACGGTCAAGGCGATTTTATCGGCCATGCATGCCACTTGTTTCCAGGAATGGGCGGATCGCATTTTGCGCGAGAATTGGGTCCGGCCAAATAAACGTATTTTCAATAACGCCAAAGTCTCCGATCATTTCGCCATTATTCCCACAGCGCAAATGCCGCGCGCGTTGAACGAAGAAGAACGTAAAATCTATGACCTGGTAACACGCCGTTTTCTGGCTGTGTTTTTCCCGGCAGCCGAATTTCTTGTGACCACACGGATTACGCGGGTTGAGCAGGAACCGTTTAAGAGCGAAGGCAAAGTCATGATTCAGCCGGGCTGGATGAGTGTTTACGGCAAGGAGTTGCCCACGGATGAAACTCCATCCCTGATTCCTGTGGCAGCCGGAGAAATTGTCCGCGCGCAGGATGTTGAGGTGGCCGCATCCCAAACCAAGCCGCCGGCGCGCTTCAGCGAGGCCACCTTGCTTTCGGCCATGGAGGGGGCGGGCAAACTGGTCGAAGATGATGAGTTGCGCGAAGCCATGAGCGCCAAAGGTCTTGGCACGCCGGCTACACGCGCTGCGATCATCGAAGGTCTGATTCGTGAGAAATATCTCATTCGCCAGGCGCGCGAATTGATTCCAACAGCCAAGGCCTTTTCGCTGGCGGCGCTCTTGCGCGGCCTGGATATTCCCGAAATCTGTTCGCCGGAACTAACCGGCGATTGGGAATACAAGCTTAAGCAAATGGAACAGAATCGGCTTGCGCGCGCCGATTTTATGCGCGAAATCGAAGCAATGACGCGCCGGATTGTCGAGAAAACCAAACAATTCGAGCATGACACCATTCCGGGCGATTTTGGCGCATTGCAAGCGCCCTGCCCGAAATGCGGCGGATTGATTCAGGAAAATTATCGTAAATTTCAGTGTCAGTCCTGTGAGTTCTTCCTGTGGAAGACGCTGGCCGGACGCCAGTTTTCCAGCACAGAGGCCGAGGAATTGCTCACACGCCGTGTGCTTGGTCCGCTGCAGGATTTCCATAGCAATAAGGGCAGGCTCTTTGCTGCCGTAATCAGGCTGAATGCGGAACTGAAAATCGAATTTGATTTCGGAACTGGCACAACGGCTTCCGGCGCCGAGGCGCCGCTTCCTGATTTCAGCGGCCAAACTGCGTTGGGCAAGTGCCCGGCATGCGGGGCAGGGGTCTATGAGACCGGTGCCGCTTATGTTTGCGAAAAAGCTGTTGGCGCGGAGCGCGCTTGCCGGTTTCGCTGTGGCGCGGTGATTCTGCGGCAGCCAATTGAGCGCGCCCAGATGATTAAGCTGCTGACCAATGGGAAAACGGATTTATTGCCGCGTTTTATTTCCAAGAAAGGGCGTCCGTTCCGCGCCTATCTGGTGGTTAAGGATAAAGAGATCGGCTTCGAGTTTGCCGCGCCTTCCAAAAAGAAGGCGGCTAAACCGGAAGTCGTTCAGCCGGAACCGCCTGCCGGTGAAGCAAGTTCTCAACCCAACCCGGCATAGCTGGAGCCATAGCGGGTGAGCCTCCTTTTCCGAGCCGAAAAGGCTGGGGTGTAACCCAGCCCTCCAGATTCCGTAGCTGCCGCCGTAAGGCGATCGTGATCGAACATCCTCGCCGGAACCGGCGCGACTACACAAGCACGTCAAACGCAAAGCGTTTGGCGTCAGAATCGCTCTGCGCGCTTTTCGCTCTACGCTTGGACGTTCTTTCCAGCGTCCCTTGAACGGCTTTACGGCGCAAACATGCCTGGTAATGGCGAAAAACGTTGTTGGGCGGGCGCCAACAGTTTTTGGCACGCCGGCAGACTGCGCAAGACCTCCAGGCGTCCGTCCTTGCGCGCAACATCCTTGATCGGTTCGCCGCCGATGGCAATGGCCTGGTGCAGGGATTGCAATGCTTGCTCGTTCTGGCGCATCATGGTTTGAACGCATGCCAGCTCAAGCCAGATGCGCGGATCAGCGCGTTGCTGCTGGAGATAACGCTGGAATGCTTCGGCTATGATCGGCAGACGCGGTGTCGGCGCTGAGGCCAGTTCGGCCACCTTCAGGAAGGCCTGGGGCGGCAGATTGGTGTTATTCAACACCTGCATGGCCAGATCGGCAAATTGCTGCTCACGCCCGGTGCGCTGATAGATTGTGGCCAGCTCAAAAACCATTTCCAGGGTTCCGCCGTTTTGCGCAAGCTGAGTTTGTAATTGGATAACGCGTTGCTGCAGGGCGGCCATCTCCTTGATTTGGTTTTGAAAGTCAACAATGCGCTGATTGCGCGGGTCGTGCAGTTGGTTTTGTTCCATGACCTGCAAGGCGTCGGCAAAACGCCCCTGTTGCAGGCAAAGATCGGCAAGCCGAAAGTTGGCTTCCGAACTGCTTGGGCAAAGCGTGATGGCCTGGCGGAAGGCTGTTTCGGCTTCATTAAACATGCGTCGGTAAAGATAGAGTCCGGCAATGGCGCAGCGCAGCTTGGAAAATGCTTTGCGCGCGACAACATCGCGCAAAAATTTATTGTCGCTAAGCAGGCGGTTGCAATACCATTGCCAGAAATCCATGTCGTTTTTCACCATGGTTTCCGTGAGACCCGCAAGCGGTTCGGCGTTGATTTTTAAAATCAGGCCGTGCGGTTCCATATAGGGGTACATCCATCCGATAACGTAGCTTTCCTCCACATAGAAATCATGCAGGTGCTTGTTATGCTCGAAAATGGCTTTGCTGATGATGCCGTTTATTTCCATCACGCCCTGCACACCCTGCACGCTGACTTTGCCGTTGGAATCAATGGTTACGGCGGCATTGGCGGGGATGCGTCCGGCGCGCACATCGTTGACGTATTGCTGGAAGGCCAGATTGGTGTCTTGCGGGGTCGGCATCCAGATCAAGTCGCCGTAGAGATCGCGCATAACGTTCATATAGGTGGTATCCGCCAGCGCATTCTGGGTGATCAGCATGACATCCGGGCGAACCTTCGGACAATAAATCATGTAGGTTGGCACGAAACGCCCCGGATCGGTGCCGCCGTAAAACACGGCGTTGGGCGTCATGGCCGGCGGATATTCCGGATTGGGCAGGGGCGGTTCGCCGGGTTGAAGCTCGCGTTGAATGGCTTCTGCGCCGCAAAGCTGATAACAACCGAATTGCCAGCCGAAGTCGTGGCCGGTTAACTCCATGCCGCCTTTGTCGCGAATCAGGTCTTCATCGTGCCAGTTTTGCCAAAGCAATGAGGCCGGCGAGAGAAGCACAATCAAGACCGCCGTATAGAGCACGGCTCGATGCCTGAGAAAGCGTTCGATAAATGCCAGGGCGAAGAGGAAACCGTATCCGATCCAGACGGCGTAAATGGCCGTTGATTGCACAAATTGAACCTGGGCGATAAAGAGCGATTGCACATCATGCCCCGGATTGAGAATTACCATCATGCCCGGGCCGGTTACAGCAAAAGCAAACAACATGCCGAGCAGCCATGGCCAGTGTTTGCGCCAGATATGCCGGAAATAAAAAAGAGGAATCAGCGCCAGAAGCGGGAGCGGGAATGGGAATTGGTCTTCCAGTTGGCTGAGAAACTCAATGATTTGATTTTTAAAGGCGGTTGGGCTTAAAGCCGGCGCAAGCGCCTGATATTGACCGCGTGTTACCGCATGGCGAAAACCTTCCCAGGTGCGCGGATAGCCCCAGTTCATGGGCGGATTGAAATCGGAAGCAATCGGCATGTAGATAAAAAGCGACAACCCTAAAAAAAGAAAGAGGAACATCGGCAGCACACGCCGCCATTCCGTAAAAATGCTGCGCGCGAAGACCCAGATAATCGCCGGCGTCAGGAGTAACGCAATGCCGATGGTAATCCATTGTTCCTTTTTTGCCGCCAGCGGGCTGAACGCTTTTTCCGGATAAGCCACTTGCAATAGAATCAAAACACCGATCAGCGCCAGAGCCGCCGCCAGAAAATCGCGGAATAATTTGCGGTCGCCGGCCCAGATGATCATTAAAAGCCCCGGCCCCATCAAAACAATCGGCTGGCAATTGGTGAAAGTTATGCCCACCAGCAGGGCGCTCCAGTAGAGCAGGCGATTTTCATGGGGACGACGCAGCCAGACATAGGCAACCGTCAGAATGAGAATGTGCAGAAAAGTATTGAGCGTGTAAACTTCCGCAATGACTGCTTGCGACCAAATAAAAGGACAAAAGGCCAGCGCCAAACCGGCGGCAATGCCGCTGGCCCAACTGATTAATTGCTCCGGGGATGTTGTCGCATCAGGATCATCTTCGCGCCGAAAGGTGCGCAGCAGATCGCGACCGGAACGACTGATCAACAGGGCGACAGTTGCGCAACAAAGCGCCGCAAAAAAACCG
>CAZMFH010000049.1:0-13691 GCA_964565485.1 uncultured Verrucomicrobiota bacterium
AAGGGCAACTTTTATTTTTATCAGGAAGGCGTAACTCCCGCTGTTGGACGGCTGATGGCGGCAGTTGATCAGGAAAGAATTGCCATAGGCAACAAAATAGGTGTGTCTGTTGTGCCTGATCCTGAATTAGGCGTCGTGCAGGGTTATATGACGGAAGCTACATACGACAACGGATTTATCACTGCGCCTGGTTTTAAGGGGGTTAAAGCGCAAGCCAGTCTTGATCACCGCTATTTTCATGAAGATGTAGGATATGGACTGGTTTTCCTGCAGAAACTTGGCGAACAAGTTGGCGTACAAACACCGGTGATATCGGCGGTGATAACCCTGGCTTCACGTTTGATGAACCGGGATTACCTTGGCGAAGCAAAACGCACAATGCAGTCACTGGGTCTGGCAGGGTATTCGGCGGCAGAATTGGAAAAACTGCTGGCTTAAAAGCAGAGGCCGACGTGGAATTCGGTTCTCCAACTGCGAAAAAGGACAAGCCGGGGCAGACAAAATGAATTTGCGCGGGGTCTGGTCCGTTTGCAGGGTTTAATCTACGATGATGATAAAGGAAGCCTGCCGGGCCGGCGGCAGTTGGGTTTCCCAACTGCGGATATACTGCATGTTGATTTGCGTCCGGCCGCGACCGATGGCCTGAAATGTCCAAATTTCATGTCCTCCGGCGCCCAGCAGCTTGCTGGCCGGCGGCAGAAATTGATTGGTTATCAGGCGGATGATGGAAGCATCCGGCTGATTGGCCAGTTGCCAGCCGTAACCGGTGGTGGGGTTGGAACGGATGCGGATGGCAAAAGAATTGCCGAGCAGCGCGTGAATCGGCTCGGACGGATTCAAATATTCCTCTTGTTGCATGCTTGTTGTTGTGGATATTTCCGAACGCGGTTTTCCGGCGCAAGCGGCCAGAACTGTTGCCAGAGCAAGCAGGAGAATATAATTAATCTGGTTCATTGCCGGATGCTGCGCGCGGCTTTCGCGATGGCAGCGATATGTTCGGGCGTTGTGCCGCAACAGCCGCCGATAATATTGGCGCCAACTGCCACGAGGTCCGGAACAAATCCGGCCATCATGTCCGGGGTGTCCGGAAAAATATCCGTGCCGTCCTTGTTGACCGGCAAACCGGCATTGGCATGCACGAGAATCAGGGAAGTCGGCGCGGCGGCGCGGATTTCTCCGACCACATCTATCATTTGGCGAAAGCCCTGTCCGCAATTGGCGCCGATAATGTGGGCGCCGGCTTTAAGGCAGGCTTGCGCCATTTCCGCCGCCCCAACGCCCATCATGGTGCGATACAGGCCTTTGGCGGTGCGATTGAAAGTTAAGGTGCATATAATTTCCAGGCGCGTGTTTTCGCGCGCAGCGCGGATTGCCAGGCAGGCCTCATCAAGCGCAGACATTGATTCGATGCAGACTGCATCCGCGCCGCCGGCTTCAAGCGCCACGGCTTGTTCGCGGAAAGCGTCATATAAATCCGCCTCCGGCACATCGCCCATCAGGAGCAGTTTGCCTGTCGGCCCGATTGAACCAAGCACACAATGCGTTTGGCCGGCGGCTTCCCGCGATATTTCCGCCGCTGCGCGGTTGATTTCCGCCGCGCGCGTTTCCAGACCGTAAAATTGCAGTTTAAAACGCGAGGCGCCAAAGCTGTTGGTCTCGATCATGTCGGCTCCGGCGGCAATGTAGTTGCGGGCAATATCGAGCACTTCCGCCCGGCGCGTAACGCACCACAGTTCCGGACATTCGCCGGGTTGCAGGCCTTTGCGTTGCAAAAAAGTGCCCCAGGCTCCATCAGAGATCAGGGTTCGATTTTGTTGCAGCAATTCGACAATCCGTGGCATGAGTTCCTCAGCTTTTTTGGTCTTTGCGCGCCGGTATTCAGGGGAATGCCGCGCAGCCGGGTCTTTCGTTTTTGGGTCAATCTGTGTCCATGCTACCTGAGGACTCTCAATATGTCAAACCTGGCGTGACGGAATTTTAATCGAACTTGGGCCAAACAGTGGGTTGGCAAAAATTGGCCTTGCTTGAATGCGTTGTTTATGCCATTTTCCGGTTGAAGCAACTGCATGATCGTTGATCCATTATAAGGCCATTTGTAATATGAAACAACCTATCAAAATCGGCATAGCCGGAGCGCGCTTTGCGGCCCGGTTTCACCTGGCTTCTTACCGGCAGATCGGTGGCGTGGCCGTGGAGGTGGTCGGTGTTTTTTCCAAATCACCGGAAAGCCGGCGGGCATTTGCCGAAAAAAACGGTTTAAAGGCTTTTGAAAGCTACGATGAACTTGTCAAGGCGGCGGATGTCGTTGATCTCTGTGTGCCCGGCGCGTTGCATCAGCCGATGTGCGTTCGCGCTTGCGAACTTGGCCGGCACGTGATTGTGGAAAAACCGTTTACCGGCGCTTACGGTCCCGGCACACCGGATTGGTTTGGCAGCCGCGCCGACAAAAAACCTTTGCTGGATGCAGCTTTATGTTCGGCCCAGCGTATGATTGATGCCGCGCGCAAGAATGGCGTTAAATTATTTTATGCCGAAAATTGGGTTTATGCGC
Organism: uncultured Verrucomicrobiota bacterium; assembly: GCA_964565485.1. Taxonomy (GTDB): domain Bacteria; phylum Verrucomicrobiota; class Kiritimatiellia; order JAAZAB01; family JAAZAB01; genus CAZMFH01. The sequence continues at coordinate 2,552 of CAZMFH010000049.1, forward strand.
CTTCTGTCCAAAAAGAGGCGGAAATTTTGCGCGCCACGCAGGGCCAGATTTTATGGATTCATGCCGAGGAAAGCCACAGCGGCAGTGTCAGCAGCGCTTATGGCGACTGGAGTCTGTCCGGTGGCGGAGCTTTGGTCGGCAAGGGGTGCCATCCCCTGACGGCGGCGCTTTATCTCAAGCGCATCGAGGGTTTAACCCGGCACAATCGCGCAATTCGTCCCAAAACTGTCAGTTGCCGTACCCATGAGGTAACCCGCAACAAAAATTTTGTCAGCCAGGGCCATCTCCGCACCGATTACAAGGATGTCGAGGATTTTGTGCAGGTGCATTTGACGTTTGATGACGGTATGCTGGCAGACGTGTTTTCCTGCGAATTGGTCATGGGCGGCGTGCATAACTGGATGGAAATTTACGCCAACAATCATCGCATGCGCTGCAACATCAATCCAACCGACGCCAATGTGCTGTATAACCCGGTTGAAAAACAGCTTGAGCATGTCTATCTGACCGAAAAACTGGGCACCAAACAGGGCTGGAGTTTCCCGGCGCCTGACGAGAACTGGATGTCCGGCTATCCGCAGGAACTACAGGATTTCCTGGAATGCCTGCGCGACAAGCGTGAACCGCAAAGCGATGCGATGCTGGCTGCCGATACCGTGAGTACGCTCTATGCCGCTTATGTTTCGGCCCAGGAACAAGGGCGTGAGATCGCTATCCCGCTTATCCAATCCTGAATCCAAACAGATTTTTGCCGGCCGTGCTTGCGGCGGAAGCGGTGACATGCTATGCTGATGGCATGAAACCGAAAAGCGTATTGGCCATTCTTGCCTCTCATGATGCCTGCGCTTGGTATCGCGTGGTTTCTCCGTTTCATGAGCTGAAAAATCAGGGTCTAAACTGCGCTTATACGTCCTGGGACAAATTCCGGCCTGCCGATCTGGAACGCTATGATGTGTTTGTTACGCCGCGCCTGAAACCGGGCGATGAAGCTCTGGTTAAAGCGCTGGCTGGGCGATGTGTTATTTATGATATTGACGATGATTTTACGCGTACGCCCCAGTTGACTCCGCTTATGGAGCAGCTTTGGCGCTCCTGCAAGGCCATAACCGTTCCCACCAGGACGCTGGCCGATGTCATGCGCCAATATAATGCGCGTGTTTATATCCTGCCGAATTGTCTCGATTTCAAGGTGTGGGGGCAGCCCGTCCTGCAGCGCGACAAGCGCCTGACCATTGGTCTGACGGGCGGTTCCAATCATTATGAGGACTGGCAGCTGGTTGCGCCGGCTCTGCGGCGCATTTGTGCGGAACATCCGGAAACAGTGGTTGCTTTGGCGGGCTTCCATCCGGACTATCTTGAACGCAGCATTCCGCCTGCGCAATTGATCCTTTTGCCGTGGGCGCCGTATGCGCGCCTGCCGTTGGTTGTCGGCGCGTTCGATATTGGGCTTGCGCCCCTGTGCGATACAGCTTTCAATCGCGCCAAATCTCCCGTCAAGGCGCTGGAATACATGGCGCGCGGCATTCCCTGGGTGGCGTCAGCGGTGGGACCATACCTGACCATGCCGGCGGAAAACGCCGGATTGCTGGCCGCGACGCCGGATGAATTTTATACACAACTCAAATGCCTTGTGCTTGACGCCGGCAAGCGGCAGGCTCTGGGAGAATACGGCAGCCAATGGGTGCGTGCCCATCATGATATCTGCGCCAACGCGGCAAGCTGGCGTCAAGTCTATCAGGCGGTTTGGCGCGCAAGCTGTCTGACCGCATGATTTTTGAGGAATAATTTACCATGGCCTATTTGCCCACGCTTGATGTTATGATAGAAGAACAGGATCGGTCCGGCCGGCGTCCTGCCGCCAGCGCGCTTGCCGCTCTGCTGGCCGGGACTGATGATGAGAAGCGCGTGGGCGCTTTGCTTTATCAGGCTTGCGATTTTTTGCGCGCCGGCCAGGCGGAAGCGGCGCTGGCCGCTTTGCTTTCTGCGCGCAAGCTTTTTGGCTTCACGCCGCTGCCGGTGATTGCCAATATCATTTGGTTGTGCGGCAAGCTGGGGCGGGAGCAGAGCGCGGCGCATGAATGTCTGCAATTTGCGCATGATGCCGGCAACTCCGGTTATGACAATCTTGCGCTGGAAGCTGCCTCGGCGGCTTTTATTCTGGATACGCTCGGCGCGTTTGAAATAATTCGCGATCCGCGCGCCACGCTGAATGCAGCCCGGCTTTATGACCAAATTGCGCTGCGCAATTGTCCGCCGGCTGTCGTTCCGGCTGCCGGCAATCCGGCCCCGCTCAATATAGCCATGATTGTGCCCAACCTGGTTGACCATATTGTGGCCTATACCCAGATGGTCCTGCATTTTGCAAGATATGCCGATAAATCAAAATTCAAATTTTGGGTTTACTGCACCGAAAATTTTTCCGTGCGCAAAGCGCCCATGTTTCCCTTCGGCGCGGAAAAATACATCACGGAAAAAACGGGTGCAGTTTCGATCAGGGAGTTGCGCTCATTGAATGTGCCGGTTTATCTCGCGCCGCGCGACACCGGGTTTATCGAGGCGGCGCATAATGTCGCCGCTAAAATGCTGGCAGACTGCGTGGACATTGCCATTTTTCAGGGCGGCTTATCAACGCCGATTGACTGGTTGACGGCGCGTTGGACCAAAGCGCCCGTTAAAATCGCAATTCACACCGGTATTTCTCTGATGACGCCCGGCCTGGATCTGACGCTTTTTGATAATCCGGCCAATATCGAACGCGAAAATGCGTATTGGCCGGCCAATGCCGGTCAGCGCGAGGTTATGCCCAAAGCCGTTGATGTGGATGATCTCATTCGCCAACCGCCTTTTGAGCGCAGGCAGTTCGGCATTCCCGCCGATGCCGCCGTGGTGTTCGGCACCCTGAGCAATGCCTTGCATAAAAGGCTTTCGACGGTTTATATGGAAACAATCGGGCGGGTGCTGCAACGCAATCCGCAAGTTTGGTTCCTGGCGTTCGGTAGCGATCCGATTCCGGAAAAGATGCGCTTTTTTGAGTCCATGCGCGTGGCGGAACGTGTCCGTTTTGGCGGACGTCAGTCGCAGGTCGGCTCGGCTTTGAAGACGCTCGATATTTATGCCAGCGAATTTCCCGTCGGCGGCGCGCAGAGCGTAATGGAATCCATGATCTGCGGTGTGCCTGTTGTCGCTTTGTGGTGGAGCAACGCGCATGCCGAAAGCGCCGGCGCGCAGGTTGTTGGTCCGGAATTTGCCGTCCCCGAACCGAACAGAGAGGCTTATGCGGTGTTACTCGAAAAATGGATTGCCGATCCGGCTGCCAGGCATGCCGCCGCGTGTCGGCAAAAACAAAGGGCGGAATCAAGATTTTCTGCGGCGCAGTATGTGCGGACCGTCTGCGAACGCGGAGCGTCAATTCTATCCGGCAAGCAAGGCGCGAAATGAATATTATGAATAATTTTGTTTTTCAATTGGCGGCGTTGGCGCTATTTTCCGCCGTTTCCCTGTATGCGGATTCCGATTTCAAATACATCGCCGGCGTTCCTCTCACTAACGGCACGGGGCGCGCCGTAGCCGGCCGGCGTCTGATCCATCTGCGTGCGCGGACCATTGACCGTCTGGCGCAGGGCTTGTCGGGCAGCGCCGGAATGGCAGCCAGGGTGGAGCCGGCGGCGGTTTTGGCCGACCAGGCGGCGCGGAGCAATTTTGTTGCGGTGATTGTGCAATGCGCGCGCCATCCGGATGCCGCGGAAATAGCCGCGCTGGCGGAGGCGGGCGAATGGCTTGACGCTTACTTGCCGGAAAATGCCTGGCTTGTCATGATGCGGTCCGGTTGTCTGGAACGTCTCACCGCGCTGCCTTTGGTGGAGTGGGTGGGGCTTTACCGCGCGGAATATAAAATGCCGCCGTCTCTTCGTCAAGCGCCGGCAGACGCCGCTGCGCCGGAATATGAGATCAGTCTGGTAGTTTTTCTGCCGGGCCGAACCGATGCGACAGCTGGTTTTATCCGGCAATCCGGCGGTTGCGTTTTGGATGCCGCGCGCGGCGCCCGGCGCGGAACGATCCGCGCAAAAGTTTCCGGCGCGCTGCTTGCCCGGCTGGCAGAATTGCCGGAGGTGGAGTGGATTGAGCCGACAGCCCGGCCGGTGTGGTTTAACAATGTGGCGGGCAGCGCGGGGCTGATGAACGCCGCAAGCGTACGCGCCAATCACGGCCTGACCGGCGTCGGCCAGATAGTCTGTGTTTGCGATACCGGCCTGGATACCGGTCAGATCATGAATCTGCATCCTGATTTTACCAATCGTGTGCGCGCCGGATTTTCCTGGGGCCGCACCAATGACTGGGGCGATTATATGGGGCATGGCACTCATTGCGCCGGGTCTGTGCTTGGCTCCGGCGCGGCTTTCAGTAATGGTCTTTTCTGCGGCGTCGCGGCCGGCGCCGAATTGGTTATGCAGTCCATTGCCGATGCCGCCAATGGCGTTTATCTCCCGCCTGACATGAGCGATCTCTTCCGCCAATCTTATGCGGCCGGCGCGCGGCTGCAATCGGATAGCTGGGGTGATCGCGTGGCGGGCGCCTATACAATTTTATCGCGCCAGGCGGATGAATTCGTCTGGATGCATCCGGATATGCTGCTGGTTTTTTCGGCCGGCAATGAAGGGACGGATGCCGATATGGATGGAGTGGTTGATCTCTATTCGTTGGGCGCGCCGGCCAGCGCCAAAAACGTGCTTGCGGTTGGCGCGGCTTGTTCGTTTCGCCCGGCGGGCTCGGGCGGTTATTCCGGACATGCCTGGGGCGATGTGATGATAACGCGTTTTCCGGCTTGGCCGCTCCGCAGCGGACCGGTCAGCGCGCCCTGGGATGGCGTCCATCAGGGTATGGCGTCTTTTTCCAGCCGCGGGCCATGTTTGGATGGACGCATCAAACCGGATGTTGTCGCGCCCGGCACGGATATTGTGTCCTGCCGTTCGCGTATGCCGGGCGCCAGCGCGTTATGGGGCACCGGAGAGGGTGTTTTGGCTAATGCCGCCAGCAATTATTATACGTTCAGCGGCGGTACCAGCATGTCCACGCCGCTGACAGCCGGCGCGCTGGCGTTGATCCGTCAGTATTACGTCGAGCGGCGTGGCTGGGCCAGGCCGAGCGCAGCTCTTCTTAAAGCCACATTGGCGGCGGGCGCGCGCTCGCTTGCGCCCGGGCAGTATGGCATGGACCCATATCGCGAAATCCCAGCCGGCGCGCGTCCCAATAATGTCGAAGGCTGGGGGCATGTCAATCTGGAGGCAACACTTTTTCCGGGTACAGGATTAACCAATATGTTTGACGACAGCCGCGCGCTGGCGGACGGTCAGCAAAATGTTTATGCCTTGCAGGCGCATGCTTCCAACCGCCTCAGTATTGTTCTGGCATGGTCGGATTATCCTTCCAGCGAAGCGGCCAGCATTAATCTGGTCAATGATCTGGATCTGTTGGTGGTTGCCCCGGACGGCAAACCGTATTATGCCAACGGCAGAAAGGATTTCGACCGGGTCAACAACATTGAGGGTGTGGATATCAGTCCGGCGCGCGCTGGTGTGTACACGATTTATGTGATGGGCTATAATGTGCCGCATGGACCGCAACCCTATGCCATTGTGGCGCATGAAGCGCCTGCGCCCGCGCCGGTGTTGGCCGGATTGTGGCATGCCCCGCGGCTGATTACCAATAATGTTGCGCCTGTTATCCATGCGGAATTGGTTGGCGGTCCTTCCGTGCCGGTTTCCGTCCAGTGTCGTTATCGGATCAATTCCGGCGCCTGGCGGCAACGGGTAATGACGCCGCAGCAGGACGGATCTCCGCGTTGTGTGTATGCCGCGCAAATTCCGCCGCCGCCAATCGGTGGTTTTGTGGAATACACCGTAACCGCTGCTGATGGGCATGGCGTTGTCCTGAGCTGTCCGACCAATAGCTTTCATGTGCAGGGCGCGGCGTTATATGTCTCGCCGCGCGCCAGGCCGGCGCCGCCCTACGACAAATTGGCAAACGCATTTAAAAATTTGCAGTCGGCCGTTGATTATGCGGCGGATGGTTCTTTGATTTTGGTTGATCAAGGCCGGTATGAAGGAACACTGCGTCTTGACAAGCGGCTTGTTATCCAAAGCTTGCATGGGCCGGAAAATACTTTTTTGGATGGTCTTGGCCGTGGTCCGTGTGTTTCCAATACCGCGCCGGCCATCCTGGATGGGTTTGCTCTTACCGGCGGACGGGCCACCGAAGGTGGCGGCGCTTATCTGAGTGTGGGCGCTCTGCGTAATTGCCGGATCAGCGGCAATGCCGCCGTGCGCGGCGGCGGAGTGCTGAACAGCATGGGATCGCTGGATGGCTGTTTGATTGAGGGGAATACGGCCGCGCAGGGTGGAGGTGTTTTTCAGTTTTACGGCGGTTTGCTCAATAATTGCGTTATCAGCGGGAATTCCGCGCATGAAATGGCCGGCGGCCTGCTTTTATATGGAATGGCCGGACCGGGCGGCGAAGCGCGTAATTGTCTGATTGTGCGCAATACAGCCGCGCAGTGTGGCGGGGTAACGCTGGCGTTGGGCGGGCGTTTGATCAATGCCACTGTTGCGGATAATAGTTCGTCATTTGGCGCCGGAGTAATGTGCGCGCTTTATGGCGAGATGGTCAATTCGGTTATGCGCGGCAATACACCGGCCAATTATGATGGCGATGGCATGTCGGCGCGGCCGATAATCATGGCGCATTGCTGCGTTGCTGCGGAAGTTACAAATGCAAACATCAAAATAACCGGCGCGCTGACGGCTGATCCGGATTTCCGCAACACCGCCCAGGGCGATTACCGGTTGATGGTTAATTCTCCATGCCGTGATGCCGGCACAAATGAGCCTTGGATGACCAATGCGCTTGATTTGGCAGGCTGTTCCCGCATTGTGCATAACCGGGTTGATATCGGCGTTTATGAGTTATGCCTGCCGCGCGATGAGTTCAATATGGCTGCGCGCCGGCATGGCGCCGGCGATTATGACGGCGACGGCAGGATGGATCCGGCAATTTATAGCGCGCGCGGAGCGCTGTGGCGGGCGGGTTTTTCATCATTGGAATATCAAATCATGGAAACATTGTTCGGCGGAACCGATTATCGGCCGGTGCCCGGCGATTATGATGGCGATCGCATGACGGAAATGGCGGTTTATCATGTTGCCGGTGGTTTTTGGATGCTGCCGTCGCCGTCTTTCGGTGGCCTGGCGCTTGGCGGCGCGGAATATCGGCCGGTGCCCGGCGATTATGACGGCGACGGACGAACTGATCCTGCTGTTTTCCATCCGTCAAGCGGCGGATGGCTGGCCTGTCTTTCCGGAACCGGTTATACGCCGGTTGCGCTGGTTTTTCCTGAAACTTCTTTATCAATGACGCCTGCGCCGGGCGATTACGATGGCGACGGCAAAACGGATCCGTGTTTGTTTCGCGCGGATGACGGGCTGTGGTTGCTTGCGCTTTCCGGCGAAAACTACCGTGTGCTTGCCGGCAACTTTGGCTGGGCTGGATGTGTGCCGGTGTCTGCCGATTATGATGGCGATGGATTGGCCGATCCGGCGGTGCATGATGCGCGTACCGCGCTCTGGGGAGTTTTGTTTTCGCGCCGCGGTTATGCCGCGGTTATGGCGCATTTGCCTGGCGCATCCGGGAAGCCTGCGCCCGGCGATTATGACGGCGATGGTTTGGAAGATCCTGCCGTATATGACCAGGCAACCGGTATTTGGACTGCATGGCTTTCCAAGGCGCATTACGAGCCTGCCCGGCTGTTACTTAAAGCTCAGGGCGCTGTTGCAGCTTGTGATTAGCTGCTGCTCGTGAGATTACTGAGCCCGGCTAAATTGGATTGCAGTTCGGTAATAGCAGCATCCATGGCGGTGAAGCGTTCCCAAAGCATTTGTTCATAATCTTTCAGCGAGGCATCCAGATCGTCAATCTGTTGCTGCAACCGCGCGGTTTTGCCGTCAAGCGCGTTTACTCTTTGGGCAATGGAGCCGGTCATTGATGTGCTGACGCTGCGGGCATACTGATAAAAATCACTTGCGACCCCGTGTTGATAGCCGTTTTTTTCATCATAAATGCCGCGGAATAATTGTTCAACTTTGCTGAAATCGCTGTCGAGGAGGGAATCCAGTCTGTTTTCATCCAGAACGGACAATTGATTTTCGCGGCTTAATGTGCCAATCCCGATATCCTGCAAAGAACACATCACGCCTGTTTTTCCCTTATAGGCGTATGAGGCATTCACAGGATTTAAATAGGGATATTTGGTGCCGGTGGCCTGTAAACGTATGTTGCGTAGAATATCCGCCAAAAGCGAGTCATCGTAGAGTTCGCCTTTGCTGTCAACTACCGCGCCTTTTGGGTCAAGCGAGGAGCCAAGCGTACTGATTTGGCCATATTCGGTCATTTTGGCGGCGGCGGCATTATATTGATCAATAAAATCGAGAATCGCCGCTTTAGCGGATGCTCTATCCTCCGCTACTGTCAGGGTTACCGGTGTTGTGGTTGCATCAAGCAGATTAAACGTTACGCCGCCGATCACATCTGTCAACCCAAGATTGGTGCTGCGCGTCATGGCGATTGTGTTGACCGAGAAACTGGCATCCTGATGGTTGACGATGTTTGTAACATAATTGTCGCCCGGCCCAGCATCCGCGCGAATGGCTAGATCCTGCAAAGCCGTTCCCGCCGTATCGGCGCTGTCAATGCATGTGTTGCCGGTATTGGCGCGGGTCAGAACCAGATAATGCTCCGTTGCGCCGGCTGACACCACCGAGGCGGTTACGCGATCTGCGGCTGTCATGGAAGAAGAAGCATAATTGATCTTTGCGGCCAGCGAACTCAAGGATTCCTTGCCGGATATTTTTTGACCGTGTTCATCGGCGCCGACAGTAAATGTTATGCCGCCGATCTTGAATTGATCGCCGTCATTCAGATCGCCTGTTCCACCGGAGGCGAGGTCGGCGGTTGCGGAAGTAAAAGCTTTGGAACGCACACTGTGCGCCTGGGCAAGATGTGTGACCGAAATTGAATAGGCGGCGCTGACGGCGGCGGTTGAAGCGGTGGCGGTGAGTTTGGAAGCATCCGACGTTGTCGCGCTCATTTTATTCCAAAGATCGTAAGAGCGTAATGTATCAAGCGAATTGGTCAGATTGGTCATAAGTGCAGTTACATCCGACCAGGCTGCTACATCATTCGCGATTTCGTCTTGCTCCTCAATCCATTTTTTTTGGGGTTCGGCTTTGATAACCAACATCTTCTCAATAATGCCCGATATATCAAAAGACGTTTGCCCCAAGCCGCTGATATGTATATCCGACATATTTTTTGCTCCTATTCCCGACGGGTATTTGCCTTTTTTGATTCTCAAGCATGTTGCATGCCATGGAATAAACCCAACCCGGTATAGCCGGAACCGGCGCGGCTCGCCTGGAGGTCGTCCTACCAAAGATAAATTTGGCCACAATGGCGGGGCGAGGCGTCCCGGCCGAGCCGTCTTATACGAGAGAATGCAGCAGAATGCGCCGGAGATTTGCTCGCAAAAAAAGAAGGGGGAGCGTTAACCGCTCCCCCTTCCAAACCGAACTTGTTGCTTAACCGACCAGATTCATGACACTGCCCGGCAGCGCATTGGCCTGCGCCATCATGGCCGTACCGATCTGGGTCAGGATCGAGTATTTGGCAAACGCCGTCGCCTCATACGCAACATCAACGTCGCGAATGCGGCTTTCTGCGGCGCGCACGTTTTCTTCGTAACTGCGCAGACCGGAAAGCGTCTGTTGCATACGTTTCATTTCGGCACCCAACACGGCGCGTTGTGTGCTGATATAGTCAACGCCGAGGTTAACTTTGTCAACCGCAGTCTGGGCAATGGACTGCACCGAGATACTGAGGTGTTGACCGCAGATCAGGCTGGCCCATGTTACCGTCCGCAGGTTGGATCCCAGCAGGGTCATATTGACCGAGCCGTAGCTGTAGGTATTGTATGAGCCAATGGCCTTGAAGTTGGAGGCCTGCAGGTCAATCGGCGATTCATTAAACACCTGGTTGCTATCCGGTCCTACTTGCAGACGCACATTCCCATAACCGGCAACAACAGTGTCGCCCGTCATGCTCGCAACACCTGATCCGCCGCGGAACAGATACAAACCGTTGAACTTCGCTGCCGCTGTCGCGCCGCTGGTGATGCGCTGGACTTCTTTCTGCATCTGCGAGAATTCCTTCTGCAGATTGTCGCGGTCGGTTTGGCTCTTGGTTCCATCATTGGCCATAATGGCCAATTCGGCCATACGTCCAAGAATGTCGTGAGTCTTTTGCAGCCAGGCATCTGCCGTCTGCAGGTAACCGATCTTGTTTTCCACGTTTGCGGCTGCCGCTGATGTATTGCGATACTGTGTGCGCAAACGTTCGCTCATGGCCAATCCTGCCGGATCATCGCCTGCGCTCATGATCCGCAAACCGGATGACAGCTTGGACATGGAGGTGCGTAACTGAGAGACATTGCTCGTATAGTTGACCCATACGCCAAATGCGGGAACGTTATTATAAATTTGCATGAACTATCCTCCTTGATTACAACTGACACTTTGTTCTTAAAACACGAACATCCTTGTCCGTGCCCGGCCTGTTTCTAACTTCTTTGAAGTGTTTATGGCAATAGGCCAAAACCTCAAACACTTTTTATCTTTTGCCTGATAGACCTCCTTTCTTGGCGGACTTTTGTGTTCCTTTGTCCTTGTTGTTTTAAAACTTATTTACTTTCTTTATATCGGTCAAAATCGGTGAATGCTAAATCAGGCAATCAAAATTGTTTTTACGGAGCCAGTTCCAAAACTAACATTTTACAAGAATTCATGATTTTGGAATCAGAATCAATTATAAATATAAGATGTTTATCGTTAGCGCCTTATGTTTTGAGATGCTGCGGAATTATGCTTCCGAAAGCTGGCTTTGCGTGTGAACACGACAAGATGAAAAACAGTGTCGTTTTGTTTTATAAGATGTTGACGGACAACGTTATAAATGGAGCTGGAAAACCATGCCGATGTGAGCGGCATTTCTTGCCGAAAAAAGATCCTGAGCGATGGGATTTTAGCCTGAATTCGTG
>CAZMFH010000050.1:0-13340 GCA_964565485.1 uncultured Verrucomicrobiota bacterium
CAACATTCCGGGCAAATCATCAGACACCCTGAACCGGAAGGCGGCGCCGGATGATTTTCCCGATCCGGCCTGATCCGTACGCGTGGATTCGCGCACGAAATATTTGCGCAAAAGATGATCCGGAACATTTTCAATATGTTTTTGTTCATACTTTCCCGTCTTGGCCGTCGCAAGCACTTTTGTGGAAATATCCGTGGCCAGAATTTTCACATCGCCAACATCCCGCAAGGCTTCTCTCACTGTCATGGCAATTGAATATGGTTCTTCGCCCGTAGATGCCGCCGCACACCAAATACGGAAACGCTTCTGACCCTGCGCCTCCCATTCCCGCAGATATTTGCCCAACAACTCAAAGTGCCGCTTTTCCCGGAAAAAATGCGTTACATTGGTAGAAATGGCGTTCAGAAACTCCACCAACTCATCCCCGGCTGAATCATCAGCCACCAGGCGATAATATTCCTCGAAATCATGCATGCCCAGCTGGTGCATGCGTTTCCCGACACGCGCGGAAACCAGCGCTTCCTTCTGCGGCCCTAATTTTATTCCGGCCTTCTCATAAACCAAATCGCAGAAACGCCGGAAAATCCGCGGACTTAATTCCATTTCTTCTGTCCTCACCGGGTCTCCATCATGAATATCCACGGATATTGAACCACAATCACGCAAAAAAGTATAGCAAATTCTATGGCGCTTTCGGCATCTGGGCGCGCAGCCAGGCAAGCGCCGCATCGCGGTCGGTCAGAACGCCTTCGAGCTGCGCTTCATAAACAAGCTGTTTCCAGCGGCCGATCTCCGGGCCGTCCGTAATTCCAAGCTTCATCAAATCATGGCCGTTGATCCAGGGCTTGGGCAAAACCGGCTGATTGCGCAGTTCTTCCTGAAACTTCACCAGAAAATCATAATTCCCCATATCGCCGTGGCTGGCCGCGCAATCAATCCGATGCAGCTCCAGTTCAGTCGCAAAAGTGGGCGCGCCGACCAAGCGCCGCAATGTGGCCGGACGCATGCGCTGCACATCCATAAAACGCATGTGATTGGCCACGCAATCACAGACAGCCTTGATGTCGTCGTTGGGCAGGCGCAGCCGCTTTAAAATTGATCCCGCCATCTGCGCGCCAACCCCGGCATGGCAATCAAAGCGCAGACGCCCATCTTTCAGCCGGGCTGTGCCGGGTTTGCCGATATCATGCAAAAGCGCCGCATAGGCCAGATGCAAGTCCGCCCGGCGCATGGAGTTTAACATCATGATCGTGTGCGTCCAAACATCGCCTTCCGGATGAAACTGCGGCGGCTGTTCCTGGCCGCGCAACATTTCCACCTCCGGCAGAATGAATTTCAGCAAACCAAGCGCCGAAAGCAGTTCGATCGCCGCGCCGGGATGGGGAGCTTCGAGCAGGGTGCGCGTCAATTCCTGCTGGACACGCTCGATGCTGATGGTCAGGATATGCCCGGCATTCGCGGCAATTGCGGCAAAAGTTTCCGGATCAATTTCAAACTGCAAGGTGGCCGCAAAACGCGCAGCGCGCATCATGCGCAAATAATCTTCGGCAAACCGCGCGCGGGGATTGCCGACGGCGCGAATCATTTTTTTGGCAATATCGGCCTGGCCGCCGATATGATCATGCACAACGCCCGTCAGCGGATCTAAAAAAAGCGCGTTGACCGTAAAATCACGACGCCGGGCATCGGTCGGTTCATCGGCAAATTCAACGCCATCCGGATGCCGCCCGTCCCGATAAGCCAAATCCTTGCGGAATGTGGCAATTTCATATTCATGCCCGGAAACCCGCGCGCGCACAACGCCAAACGCCTTGCCGACCGTCATCGAGCCGGGAAACAGACACACCACCTGTTCAGGCAAGGCGTTCGTTGCAATATCATAATCCTTCGGTGGACGCTCCATGATCAAATCACGCACACAACCACCGGCCCAGAGCGCGCTGAATCCGGCCTCCCGCAAACGTTGCACCGCCTGCCGCGCGCCGGTTTCGAGCGGAATGGAGTTTTTGTTCAACATCTTTTTTTCCGCTGTTGACTTCCCACACACCCAGGCGCAAGCTGAAATGCGCGCGGCAGCAGATCGCCTAAAGTCATGGTGTTGATTTTTGGCGTCCGGCCGGCCGTCGCTGAGATCAACAGAAAATCCGGCGCGCAAAATTCGGCGAGCGTCTGCAAACAAGCTCCGCAGGGCATTGGCGGCCGGCAACCTTCTGCCACAAGCGCCAATGCCCGAAAATGCCTCTGCCCCGCCGCAACAGCGGAACATAAAGCAACGCGTTCCGCGCAAAGCGTCAGGCCGAAAGAGGCGTTTTCGACATTACAACCCCGGAAAATACGGCCGGTTACCGTTTGCAGAGCGGCTCCGACATGAAACTCCGAATAGGGCGCGTAAGCCCGACGCCGGGCGGCGCGCGCGGCGGCAAGCAACAGATTTTGTCCGATTGTTTGCATAATCAAACGGTTTGCTGGTTTTGTGTTTTAAGAAGCGGCCGAGTTTGGATTTCCCGAAAAAATTCCCGAAGCAATGCGCGCATCTTAAGTTTGGCGCGCTTGGTGGCGGCCAGCACCTCCGCATGCGTCAGAGGCGCGCGCCGTCGGCCGGCCGCCCGATTGGCGATAAAAGATATGCCGCCAACCTGCAACCCGGCGGCATTGGCCAGAATGGCTTCAGGCACAGTGGACATACCAACGGCATCCGCGCCCCAAATTTGAAATGCTTTCACTTCCGCAGGAGTTTCGTAGGTCGGGCCGCAAACCGCCAGATAAACGCCGTGTTTGACGGCGCATCGCCCACGCCGGGCGGCGCGCACAAGCGCCTGGCGTAGCCCACGGTCATAAACCGCTGTTTGATCGGGAAAACGCGCCCCCCAGAACGGATCATGGGCGCCCGTCAGCGGATGCGCACCCATGGCATTGATCTGATCGTCAATAACCATCAGAGTGCCCGGCGTGAGATCGGCGCGAATACCGCCGGCGGCGTTGGTCAAAATCACAAACTGCGCGCCAAACGATTTTAAAATATGGATTGGCGCGGCAATCGGCTCCCAGCCGCGGCCCTCATACCAATGCCGGCGTCCCTGAAACACGAAGAGTTTGCAGCCGGCATATTCGCACCAGAGCAATTGGCCGGCATGTCCGGCCACTGTCGTTTGGCCCAGCGCGGGAATATTACGGTAAGCAATCCGCCCCAGAACGCGAATATCACCGGACGGCAAATCCCAGCCGGATCCGGTAATCAGACCGCCAACCGGCTGCGCGCCTGGCAAAGCCTTGCGCACTGCGCGCGCAGCCGTTTTTAAAAGCATGCCATTCATGTTTGCGCCTCAAATTTCAGCGGCAATCAGCGGTTGAGGTTGTTGCGGTTGATCGGCAATCTCGAAAGCGTCTTCAAGCTGAACGCGCGCTGCATCAATCCGACTCTCATCCGCAGCGTGTAAAACACACAACGCTTCCCCGGCTGCCACCGGTTCGCCCGCCTGTTTTAATTCCGCAATACCAGCCGCATAATCCACCACATCCGTAACGCGACTGCGGCCGGCGCCCAACAAAAGAGCGGCGCGCCCAACAGCACGGGCATCCACCGCAACAACAAAACCGCCGCGCTTAGCCGGCAAAGACCGGCAAATCCGGGCGGCCGGCAACAGCTTCGGCTGCTCCAACACACGCGCATCTCCGCCCTGCAGACGCACCATCAGCATCAGGCGGTCAAGCGCCGCGCCGGACATCAATGCGTCGCGCGCGCGCTGCATGGCCTGCGCATGATCCGACGCCGCTTTGCCCATAACCAGCATGCGCGCGGCAAGTTCCAGCGTCAGCGCCGTCAAATCCGGCGCGCCGCGCCCATGCAGGAGCTCAAGAATCTCGCGCACTTCGAGCGCATTGCCTGCCGACCGCCCGAGCGGACAGTTCATATCCGTAATCAACGCCCGCGCTTTAAGCCGCAGCAAGCCCGCCGTTTCGACGAGGGTGCGCGCCAGGTTTTCAGCTTCCGGCAAAGCGCCCATAAACGCGCCTTTGCCCCACTTGACATCCAGCACCAGGCCATCCAGATTGGCAGCCAGTTTTTTGCTCAAAATACTGGCCACAATCAGCGGAATGGAATGCACCGTGCCGGTAACATCGCGCAGCGCATAAAGCTTCCGGTCAGCCGGCGCAATTTGATCGGTCTGGCTGACAATGGCACAGCCGCATTTTTGCAAAATGCCGGCTAAAGCCGCCGGCGCAATTTGCGTTTTAAACCCCGGGATTGATTCAAGCTTATCAATCGTGCCGCCGGTAATGCCCAAGCCACGCCCGGCAATCATCGGCACAATTACGCCGCAGACGGCGACAAGCGGAACAAGCGCCAACGAAATTTTATCGCCAATGCCGCCGGTCGAATGTTTGTCAATCCTGGCGCCCGGCAGATCTGTCCGCTCCAGAGTAATACCAGATTGCCACATGCTGCGCGTCAGGGCGACAATTTCCTCCTTTGTCATGCCCCGGATGACAATCGCCATCGCCAAAGCCGCCATTTGATAATCGGGTATTGCGCCGCCAGCATAGCCGTCAATAAAAAACGACAGCTCTTTTTCGGTCAGGACCAGGCCATCCCGTTTTTTTTCAATAATCCATTGCGGTAACATTGTTTTTTTAGTATATTTTGTGTTTTATTTGTGTCAATGACCAAGCATAGCCGGATTTTTGATGGAATACCAGACAGATTTTGTCGTCCGAAACAGAATGTGTCTGGCCAAACAGAATGTTAAAAAGACAAGGGTTCCCGCAAACAAAACAATATTGATCGAAAGGATGATCTGATGAAATTGACTGAAAAACTGCATGCGCTTGTTCGCCGGAGTTGGCTGGGATTTTTCTGCGGTATTTTGTTGTTGGCCGGCTGCGAAAGCGGCGGCAATGGGCATCTTGGCGATGGACATGATTTCGGCCCCAATAATCCCAACCTTTATGTGGCCTTCGGCGACAGCATCACTGCCGGAGCAGGCTTGGCCAATCCAAGCGAATGTTACAACGTCAAACTGGCCGGCATGCTTAACAAAACCGTTTTAAACCGAGGTTATCCCGGCTATTCATCCGGCGAGGGACTTGATGTTATGTACCCGATTTTGGATGACCTGAAGCCCGGATATTTGTTGATTCTGTTCGGCATCAACGACTTGATCATGGGTTATGGCGAAGAAACCATTTTGGTTAATCTGCGTATCATGATTCAAGCCTGTATTGATAACAAGACCATTCCCGTTATTGCCACGCTTACCCCGGTTTTCAAAGGCTACCGCGGTCATTCCAGCAGCGTGGATCGCGTAAACAGCCGGATTCGACAGATATGTTCGGAATTGAATGTCGCTCTGGTTGATCTTTACCAGGCTTTTGACGAAAACGATGCGCTTATGCTGTCCGATGGGTTGCACCCCAACGAATCAGGACATGCTTTGATGGCAGTTACATTCTATGATGTGGTTAAATAGAACTGCTTCAATGAATCCGAATGGACTTAACCTGCAACAGCGCCAATCGGGAAGCATCCGCAAAGCACAATGGTTTTCCGGAAACTGCGGATATAGAGACAGCGTCTGACGCGTATGCAGCGCGTTTTGCCGGCGCCACCGGCGCATGGATGCTTAAAATCCAGGAAAAAATGGTTTTGCGCCTCTTGCGCGACCATGCCGGCATCGGCATTCTCGATGTCGGCGGCGGACATGGCCAACTGGCGCGCCCGCTTTGCCGGGACGGTTATGCGCTTACTGTTGTGGGCAGCGCGGAAAGCTGCCGGAAAAGAATTGCCGATCTGATTGATGAACAACGCTGTCGGTTCGTTGTGGCCAATGTTTTGCATCTGCCCTTTCAAGACGCCGAATTTGACACCGTCCTGTGTTTCCGGTTGCTCCCGCATTGCGAACATTGGCGGGAACTTATCGCCGAACTTTGCCGCGTGGCGCGGCGCACAGTGATTGTTGATTACCCAACCAGCCAAAGCCTCAATTGTTTTGCGCCGGGCATGTTTGCAGCCAAACGCAAACTGGAAGGCAATACGCGCCCGTTTCGCCTTTTTCGGCATGCCGAAATAACCGCTGCTTTTCAGCAACAGGGTTTTATGCCGGACTATCGCCACGGCCAGTTTGTTTTGCCGATGGTGGCGCATCGGATGATTAAAATGCGGCCATTATCGGCAGCCGCCGAAAATTTCCTGCGGTTTTGCGGGTTGGCGCGACGTTACGGCTCGCCAGTCATTGCTTCCATGCGCCGCAATCCGACGGCTGATTTTGCAATTAGCGTGGCGGAATGCGGCATCCCGGCGGGAACGCGCGTTCTGTTAACCGGCGCAACCGGATTTACCGGCGCCATTCTCGCCCGCAAACTGGTTCAAGCCGGTTTGGAAGTGCACGCCATTGCCCGGGCTTCTTCCAAACGTGAACGCTTGAACGACCTGAACATCCATTGGCATATCGGCGATGTCTTTGATGAAACAACCGTTGCGGAAGCTGCGCGCGGTGTTGAATATATTTTCCACGTAGCAGCCGCCTACCGGGAAGCCAAACATGCCGATGCCATGTACGCCAAGGTGCATGTGCACAGCACCCGGATTCTGGCGAAAGCCGCGCTGCGCAACCCTGCTTTCAAAAGGTTTGTGCATGTTTCCACGGTTGGCGTCCACGGACACATCGCCAATCCTCCGGCTGATGAGCTTTATCCGATGCAGCCGGGCGATATCTACCAGAAAACCAAAGCCGACGCCGAACTATGGCTGCGCGATTTTGCCCAAAAAACAAAAATGCCGTTTGTGATTATTCGTCCCGCCGCCATTTACGGACCGGGCGACACAAGGCTGCTGAAATTTTTCCGCATGGCCGCCGGAACGATCACGCCGTTTTTTGGCAATGGCCGGCAATTATATCATTTAATCCACGTTGATGATTTGACCAACGTGATTATTTTGGCGGCAACACATCCTGCGGCGCGCGGCGAGATTTTTATCTGCGGCAATCCGCAATGCGTAACGCTTGAACAAATAGCGCGCATCGTGGCAAGCGAACTGGGAAAACCGCTGCGCATTATCCGTCTGCCGGCCGGACCGTTTTTCATTGCGGCTGATCTTTGCGAATGGATTTGCCGCAAAATCGGCGTTGAGCCGCCCATTCATCGGCGACGCCTGGCATTTTTCACCAAAGATCGCTCTTTCAACACCGGCAAACTAAGCGCAAAACTCGGCTATCAAATGCGCTACACCAATGAAGCAGGCCTCGCGCAAACCACCCGCTGGTATTGCGCTCAAGGCTGGCTGAAAAGAAAAATCCGGCATATAAATTCAGCGCCGGTTTAACTGGACTATCTGTGATGCATCCAGGTTGCCGCAGTTGCGCTTGCCCGTGCGCTGCGCGCAAGCAGGAGGCGCGCAGCATGCCGCCGGCAAAACGCTGCCCTTGACTTTGGTTTTCCGTTTCCGTATGCTTGGCCGGATTGCTTGAGGAAATTTGGCGTGGTTGGCGCCTTGCTCATCACATTCGGAGGGATGGCAGAGTCCGGTTGAATGCGCATGACTCGAAATCATGTGTGGCCTTACGGCCACCGGGGGTTCAAATCCCTCTCCCTCCGCCAGTTTGCAATCCGGCGATTTGCGCCAAGAGCAAATGTTTCCTGATTGACAGTTGATGTTTGTGATAATATGTTCTTGACCATGCAACCCGTTCGGCAAACAAAATTTCAAATCATGCTGGCGCTGCTTGCCGCCGCCCTTCCTTTGGCAGCCGCCGCCGTTCAGCTCGAAAAACTGCAACCACACGGACATGTCAGCGATTTTGCCGATGTGTTTGAGGCCGGTTCCCGCGAGAGCCTGGCAAATTTTCTGCTGGATGTTAAATCCGCTACAGGCGCCGAAATCGCGGTGGTTACATTGCCGACTCTCGCCGGCGAGGAAATTAATGACTTTGCCAATCGCTTGTTTGTCAAATGGGGAATTGGGCGCAAGGGCAAGGATGATGGCGTTCTGCTTTTGATGGCGCTTCAGGAAAGACGTGTGCGCATTGAGGTCGGTTACGGATTGGAGCCCATTTTGCCGGATGCCCGTTCCGGGCGGATTCTGGACGAAACGGTCATTCCCCGTTTTAAGGAACGTCAATATGCCGCCGGCCTGGCCGATGGCGCGGCGGCAATCGCCGCAATCATTGCTGGTCAACAGGGAATTACATTGACCGGCGCGCCGCCGCGCGGCATAACTGCAACCAATTTAACCGATCCTGCCTCAGCGGAACCCGACCAAATCGGCGGCGGCGGCATTGTTGTTATTGTTTTATTCTGTGTGATTATCATAACACTGATTGTGCTTGGCAAACGGAAAGGCGGTCAATTCGGCGGTTTTTCATCCGGTGGCGGATTTAGCGGGGGCAGTTCCTCCGGCGGCGGATTTGGCGGAGGTAGTTCCGGCGGCGGCGGCGCCTCGCGCGGCTGGTGATTGCCGAACCATAAAAGGAGACATGGAAAAATGAAAGCAGGCTTGATTCTGATCGCAATTTTGGTTGTCGCAGCGCTGATGGTGATCGGCGCTTATAACCGTATTGTCAACCTTGACGAAGGCACTGACACCGCATGGGCGCAGGTCGAAACGGTGCTGCAACGCCGCTATGACCTGATTCCAAACCTGGTCAATACCGTCAAGGGTTATGCGGCCCATGAAAGCAATTTGCTGGAGGAAATCGCCCGTCTGCGCAGCCAATGGTCCGGCGCGCAAACCACCGATCAAAAGACGCAGGCCGCCATGCAGATGGAAAGCGCACTGGGACGGCTGATGGTTGTGGTGGAAAATTATCCCGAATTGAAGGCCAACCAGAATTTTTTAGCGTTGCAGGATGAACTGGCTGGAACGGAAAACCGCATTTCCGTTGAACGCCGAAAGTTTAATGAAGCCGTGCGCGCCTATAATACCGCTGTACGCCGTTTCCCTGCCAATTTGCTGGCCGGCACGTTCGGGTTCGAGGCCAAAAAACGTTACTTTGAAGCTGCAGAAGGCGCGGCGCAGGCGCCCAAAGTTGCGTTTTGATTTTCAGCGGCCGGTGAAATTGATTCCTGAATCCGCAACGGGACGGCAGTGAAACTTATAGACAAATATATCCTTCATCGTTTTCTCGTGCCGTTTGGCTACTGTCTCCTGACTTTTTTTATGTTATTCGTGGTCATAGATTTGTTTGACCACCTCTCCGATTTTATCGAGGCCAAAACGCCTTTGCTGCTGGTGCTGCGCTATTATGTGTTTGTACTGCCGGCCATGCTCGTTTACATAACGCCCATTTCACTCTTGCTGGGACTGCTCTACGCTCTTTGGCAGCTTACCAAATACAACGAATTGACAGCCATGCGCGCCAGCGGGGTCAGCTTATTAAGACTAACTATTCCGATTGTTGCCGTGGGTTTTATGTTTAGCGCCTTCATCACCGGCATTCAGGAAACGCTGACGCCCTGGTCAACATACTGGGCGGATCAGTTTATCAAGCGCCAAAAACAGGGTGAAAAAAGCGACGAACGTTATGCCTTTAATCTGCCCTACAAAAATGAGACTCAACGCCGGATTTGGGTGATTCACCAGTTTGATCTGGTCTCTTTCGATATGCAGAATATCAAGGTGATTCAGCAGCGCCCGGATGGTTCCGACCTGGAAACAATCCGCGCCGAGGAAGGACGTTATTATGACGGATGCTGGTGGTTTTTTAATATCGCCATTCAAAAGCATGATTTTTACAATAATCCTTCCGGTCCGGTTATTTATGAGCCGCAAAGACAAATGAACGACTGGGATGAAACCCCGCAGGATTTCCTGCAGGAGGTCAAGGATCCCATCTTTATGTCATCGCGTGATTTGTGGAAATTTATGCGCTCTCGTGAAAAACTGTCCGAACAGACCAGCGCCCGGATTAATGTTGATATGCATTCGCGTCTGGCTTTCCCCTGGACCTGCCTGGTGGTAACGCTTTTCGGTATTCCCTGCGGCATCCGCACAGCGCGCAGAGGCGCATTCGCCGGAGTGATGATCGCTCTCTTGATTTTCTTTGCGTTTTATTTCCTGATGACTTTCAGCCAATGGACGGGCAAAAATCAGTTGTTAGCGCCCTGGCTCAGCGCCTGGCTGCCCAATATTGGCTTTGCCATGGCCGGTTTATTCATGATCATACGCATGAGGTAAGCAATGCGTATTCTCGTTGCGCCGAACAGTTTCAAAAATTGTCTGGACGCTGCGTCTGTCGGAGCAGCCATCAAACGCGGCATTCTGGAAGCCGATCCGCGCGCCATTGTGGAAATAATCCCAATGTCGGATGGCGGGGATGGTTTGTTGGCGGTTGCGGAAAAGCTGCTGCCCGGCCGGCGCCTGGAAACGCCGACCGTTGATGCGCTCCGGCGTCCTTTGCAGGCCGCCTGGCTGCTGACCCCGCAATTTGCGCTTATTGAAATGGCGCTTGCTTCCGGCTTGGCGCGGCTCAAGGGGCCGGCAGAATATGACCCGCTCAAAGCCTGCACATTCGGGACAGGCCTGCTTTTGCGGGCGGCGCTCGATCAGGGATGCCGGCATATTGTCATCGGATTGGGCGGCAGTGCGACAGTGGATGCCGGTTGCGGCATGGCAACAGCGCTTGGTTTCCGGCTGCTTGATGCGGCGGATCAGCCGCTGAACCCGGGCGGCGGCTTTCTGGGCGCGCTGCAACGCATTCTAACAGACCAGGCTGACGCGCGCATCAAGGAAACACAGTTCACTTTTTTGCTGGATGTTGCCAATCCATTGCTTGGCGCCTGTGGCGCGGCACGCGTGTTTGCGCCGCAAAAAGGCGCCGACCCGGAGGAAGTGGAACAACTTGAAATCAATCTGGCCAATTGGGCGCGAATTGCCAAACGTGATTTGAACGCCGATGTAGCCGCATTGCCGGGCGGCGGCGCGGCCGGCGGCGCAGGCGCAGGCGGCGCGGCCTTTTTCCGCGCAACGCTGGAACCCGGCGCAGCCTGGGTTGCGCGTCAGGCGCAGCTGGAAGAAGCCGTGCGCCGCGCCGAATTGGTGATCACCGGCGAAGGACGCATTGATAATCAAACAGCTTTCGGCAAAGTGCCCGCTTATGTCGCAAGCATGGCGCGCAAGCACGGCAAACCGGCAGCGGCCATCGGCGGCGCTGTGGCCGCAAATACGGATTTGAGCGGCATCGGCATCACACGTTGCCTGGCAGCCACACCCGCGCATACACCCTGGCCGCAGGCCTTGCGGGATGCCGAAAAAAACCTTGCGTCTGCCGCCAGACTTATTATGCTGGCATAACAAATGACGGAAAATCTTTCAGGAGGCCTGGTGTGTCGCAGATTTCAGTGCTCGGTCCGGTAAGCGCAGCCATTGCTATTGCGCGTAAAATTCTTTTTGAGCCGTTTGATTTCACCAAATGGCTCGGCTTGGGTTTTACCGCCTGGCTGGCGCTGCTGAACGAGGGTGGAATTCCGCAATTCAACTTTCTCGACAAAGACTGGCAGAACATTCCCGGCCTCTCCCAATTTTGGAACTGGATTCAGGCCAATCTGATGCTGGTCATCACAATTGGCTCGGGTTTATTTGTTTGCGGACTGATTGCGGGTCTGCTGATCACCTGGCTCAGTTGCCGCGGCAAATTCATGTTTCTCGACAATGTTACACACAACCGGGCCGAAATCAAAAGCGGCTGGAATATGTCCCGCAAACCTGGTAACAGCCTGTTTTTGTTTTCCGTGGTTTTGGGCGCGGCGGCATTGGTTGCTTTTATGACGCTGGCCGGCCTGACGCTGCTCCTGGCCTGGCCGGATATTGCGCGGCAGGCCTTTGGCGCCAACATGATTGCAGCCATTATTTTCGGCGCACTCTTTTTGATCTGTTATTTTCTCGTCATGGGCTGTCTTTTGGTGTTTTTGGGCGATTTCGTAACGCCAATCATGGCCATGCGCAATTGCGATGTCATGCCGGCCTGGAGCGAGTTTTTGGATTTGTTCCGGGCGCATGTCGGTTCTTTTGCGCTCTATCTCCTGTTCCGGCTCGTGTTGTTGACAGCGTTTCATCTGGCAACTGTTTTGATTTGTTGTCTGCTGTGCTGTACGGCTTTGATTCCTTATGTCGGCACGGTGCTTTTGCTGCCGTTACATGTGTTTTGGCGCAGTTATTCGCTGTGTTTTCTGGAACAGTTTGGCGCGCAGTATCGGATGTTCGCGCTTGATGCGGAGCAGCATATCAATCTCCGGAACGTTTAACCGGAAAAAAACAAAATATTTGCGAAGGCGAGGCGAAGCCGTATGTCCATTGTTCAAGCCATTTTACAACAGGCGGTTGATCTGAACGCCTCTGATATTCATCTGAAGACCGATAAGCCTCCGTTTTTCCGTGTACACGGCGATTTGATAGAAAGCACTCTGCCGGCCACAAGCGAGGACGATCTGCGCTGTGTGGTCGTGGATATTCTGCCCGAGCATATCAAAAACAAAAAAGAGCCCGACCTGGAAATGGATTTCTCGCATTTTGAGCCGGGCGTGGGCCGTTTTCGGGTCAATGTTTTCATGTCGCGCAATGCGCCCACGCTTGTTTTCCGTTATGTCAAAACCAAGGTGCCCACTCTCGCGGAACTGCATTTGCCGCCTGTTCTGGAAAAACTGGCGCTCACCGAAAGCGGCATTCTGATAACCTGTGGCGCAACAAGCTCGGGCAAATCCACCACCATGGCCGCTTTGATTGATTGCATTAACCGCCAGCGGCAATGCCGGATCATCACTGTGGAAGACCCTGTCGAATATGTCTTTACGGACATCAAATCGGTGATTACACAGCGCGAGGTGGGTCTGGATACGCCGTCATTTCATTCGGCGCTCCGGCATGTGCTGCGCCAGGATCCGGATGTGATCATGATCGGCGAGATGCGCGATCATACCAGCTTATCCGTGGCCTTGAGCGCAGCGGAAACAGGGCATATGGTGTTTTCAACACTGCACGTCAATACTGCAGCGCAATCGGTACACCGGATTTTGGATTTTTTCCCGAATAACGAACGCGACCAGGTGCGCCTGACGCTCGCGGCCAATTTGGCCGGCGTCTTGTGCCAGGAATTGATTCCATCCGCTGACGGCGGAGTAATGCCGGCCGTGGAAATCATGATCAATACGCCCACTGTCCGCAAACTGATCATGGAAAATAAACTGGAAACCCTGCAAGCAGCCGTGGAAACAGGCGTCGAAGACGGCATGCAAACTTTCAACCAGGCCATCTACCGGCTGATTAAAGGCGGCTTGATAACCGAAAAAGAGGCGCTCGCTCATTCCCCGAATCCGGAACAGCTCAAGATGAATCTGCAGGGCATCTTTCT
>CAZMFH010000051.1:0-13296 GCA_964565485.1 uncultured Verrucomicrobiota bacterium
ATGCTCCTGGAAGAGCCTTTCCCGGAAAATTACCGGGTGGATGTGCGCGATATTCCAGTGCGTCTTGTGGCTGACGAGAGCGCGCATTCCGAAGCCGATGCGCGCGAACGAATTGACATGGGTTATGGCGCAATCGCCTTGAAGCCCATTGCCAAAACACTGAGCATGAGTTTGCGAATTGCCCGCGCGGCGCATGAGCGGCAGATTCCGTGTTTTTGCGCGGATTTGACGGTTAACCCCATTCTTGTGGATTGGAATAAAAACATGGCGGCGCGGCTGGCGCCTTTGCCCGGCATGAGCATTGGTGTCTTGGAAACAAACGGCAGCCAGAATTATAAAGATTGGATTCGTTTACAGTCCTATCATCCGTATGCCGGCGCGAGCTGGATGGCGGTTGAAAAAGGGCTTTTCAATTTGGGCGCTGATTTTTACGAAACGAGCGGCGGCATCCTGAAACCGAGCCGGCATTACCTTGAAATGGTTGCGGAGTAGCTTGCCGTTTGCCGGGAGTGTGTTATAGTTTTCTGTCATGAAACCGGTTTTTAAACGTGTGGCGGTGATTGGATTGGGTTTGATGGGCGGATCGCTCGGACTGGCGCTGCGGCGCGGCGGAATGGCCGGAACGGTTGCCGGTTTTGCGCGGCGCGCGGAAACGCGCGCATTGGCCGTCGAACTGGAAATTGTGGACGAGGTTTTTGATTCTCCGGCCGGCGCGTTGCGCGCTGCGGATATCGGTGTCTTTTGCACATCGGTGGGGTCCATTCCGTCCTTGCTGGAAGGTTGCCTTGCCGAACTTGGCCCGAATACGGCGCTGACGGATGTCGGCAGTTGCAAAGCCCAAATCATCAAACGCGTGGAAAAATTTTTCCCAAAAGGCCCGGTTCCGTTTGTCGGCAGCCATCCGATTGCCGGCGCGGAGCGGCAGGGCATTGAATCGGCCTCCGCCGATTTGTATCGCGGCGCAGTTGTCGTAATGACGCCGACGCGCCGTACGGCTCCGGAAGCGCATCGTAAAATTGCCGAACTTTGGTCCGGGTTGGGCTCTGTGCAGCATGTGCTTTCCGCTGCGGAGCATGATCGCATTCTGGCGCGCACGAGCCATTTGCCGCATTTGGCGGCGGCGGCGCTTGCCGTCTGTGTCGGACGAGAGCGGACGGATAAAATCGGCCTTTTTTGCGGCAGCGGTTTTGGCGATGCCACGCGTATTGCCGAGGGCGACGCGCGTTTGTGGCGTGATATTATTGAAGCCAACCTGACGGCCGTGTTGCATGAGTGGCGTATTTTCAACCGAGAGGCAAAGCGTTTGAAGGATATGCTCGAAGCGGGCGATTTGGATATGCTGGAGCAATACCTGCAATCCGGCGGCGCGCGCCGCCGCGAGCTGATTCAGGCCAAGAAAGGTTGTGCGCAATGAATGATGCCGATTGTGCAATTGTATGCCCCTGCGCCGAACTGCACGGCACACTGCGTGTGCCGGGCGATAAAAGCATTTCGCACCGCACGGCCATGCTTGCGGCGCTGGCGCGCGGCGAATCACGGATCAGCGGTTTTTTGATGAGCGGGGATTGTCTCAATACACTCAAAGCCATCGAAGCTTTGGGATGCCGCGTCGCCATCACGCCATCGGCTGTTTTGGTGGCTGGCGGCGAGTGGGTTGCGCCAAAGCGTCCGCTCGATTTGGGAAATTCCGGCACCGGCATGCGGCTTTTGGCCGGGTTATTGGCGGGCCGTCCCTGGGTAACCGAGTTGACTGGCGATGCTTCCTTGTGTTCACGCCCCATGCGGCGGATCCAGCAACCGCTTGAGTTGATGGGCGCCCGGATTGAACTTTCCGGACCAAAAGGTTGCGCGCCGATGCGTGTGCATGGCGGCGTCTTGCGCGGAATCGAGTATGCAATGCCGGTTGCCTCAGCGCAGGTCAAATCGGCGGTCATGCTGGCCGCTTTGTTTGCCGAAGGCGAAACCGCCATCCGGGAACCGGCGCCGACGCGTGATCATACGGAGCTTGTTTTTAAAACACTGGGGCTGCCTTTGAGCATTGCCGACGGCTGGATTCGTTTGCCGGGCTTTGGCGCGGCCGGTCCGATTCTGGCGCCGCGCGCGTGGGAGGTTCCAGGCGATTTTTCCTCCTCCGCCTTTTGGCTTGTGGCCGCCGCCGCGTTGCCCGGCTCGCTGGTTACGATACGGGAGGTTGGGCTGAATCCGCGGCGCGCGGCTTTGCTGGATGTCTTGCGCAGAATGGGCGCTGAGATTGTCGTGCAATATGACACAAAACGCCACGACTGCGAGCCAAGCGGAACTGTAACCGTCAAAGGCGGCGTCCTGCATGGCACGGAAATCGGGGGCGCCGAAATTCCGAATTTGATTGATGAATTGCCGGTTCTGGCGGTTGCCGGCGCTCTGGCGCAGGGCACAACGCTCATCCGCGATGCGGCCGAACTGCGCGTCAAGGAATCGGATCGCATTGCCTGTATGGCGGCTGATTTGCGCGAGCTGGGCGTCAACCTGGATGAGCGCGAAGACGGCATGCGCATTAAAGGCGGCGGACCAGTTCGGGGCGGAACAGTGAATAGCTACGGCGACCATCGCGTGGCGATGGCAATGGCCGTGCTTGCCTTGCATGCGGCCGGCGCGGTTCGGATTATCAATACGGCATGTGTACAGACTTCTTATCCCGAATTTTGGCAACATTTGGAGGCTTTGGGGGCTCATGTCGAACTCAGTTGTAGCAATTGACGGGCCGGCTGCGTCCGGCAAATCAACCATTAGCCGCAAGCTTGCCGAAAGGCTGGGCTGGCTTTATGTTGATTCCGGAGCGGTTTATCGCGGATTGACCTGGCGCTTGCTTGAGGATGGGTGGCAAGGCGGCGATTGGCCGGATGATCCGCAAAAATGGTTGGCACGGATTGACATTGCCTTTTTTGTCGCAAATGGCGCAGTGCGTTTTCGTATTCGGCAAAAGACGCTTGATCAGGAATTGCGTTCCGAGTCCGTTCGCAATCATGTCAGCGCGCTGGCGGCTGTTCCGGCTGTGCGCGCCTGGGTTGTGGCGCGGCTGCGTGAACTGGTTGCGTTCGGCAATCTGGTTATGGAAGGACGCGATATCGGCAGCGTGGTCTTCCCCGCAGCCGCTTATAAATTTTATCTGGATGCCGATCCGGGCGAACGCGCGCGCCGCCGCCATCTGGAGCTTTTGCAGACGGAAGGACAATCGGACTTGCATAATGTGCTGACGGCGCTTGATCGGCGCGATGCGCTGGATCGCGCGCGTAATACCGGTCCGCTTGTTGTTGCCGCGGATGCGCGCCGGATAGATTCAACCGGCCGTTCGGTTGAGGAAGTGGTTGCAATGCTTGCAGATTTAATTCGTTGGCCGGGAAAGGAACAGTGATTTTTTGACATGAAACGCGAAGGATTCAGCCGGGTGGCATATGGTTCATGCCGGATTTTTTTGCAGGCTTATTTCCGGTTGCGGCATGGTTTGCGGGTTTATGGCGCGGAAAATGTGCCGCGCGAGGGTGGCGTTATTATTGTTTCCAACCACGCCAGTTTTCTCGATCCGCCGCTGATCGGCTGTTCGTTGTGGCACAGGAATGTTTGTTTTATGGCCCGCGATACGCTCTTTCAACATGCGTTTGGGCGCTGGTGGGCAAATGCTGTGGGCGTCTTGCCGATCAACCGGGACAAGGGCGATATCCGCGCGCTCAAGCAAGCCATGAAAGTTGTGCAGCATGGCGATGTTTTGTGTCTCTTCCCGGAAGGCACACGCACACGTAACGGAATGCTCCAGGCTGCCAAACAGGGCATCGGCTTCCTGATCGAAAAATCGGCTGTGCCGGTTGTGCCCGTTTTTCTGCAAGGAACGTTTCAGGCTTTGCCGCGTGGCGCGCGCATGGCGCGGCCGGCCAAAATTTCCGTTACATTCGGCGCGCCCTTGTTGCCGGCTGAAATCGGGCGGTTCGGCAATGATCCGGAGCGCCGCCAGAAAATCGCGGACTTGATCATGGCGCGCATTGACGCATTGCGCGATGCTGCCGCAAAATAAAAAGGCAAATTGTATGCAATCCATCCGCTGGGTTTTTCCATTACCGCGCACGCATACGGGTATTGTGATGGGAAACGGCAATTTCGGCGCCTTGATCTGGGGTGGCGAGCGTGTTCATATCACGATTAATCGTTCTGATTTTTGGGATCGCCGGCATGAGCAACATCTTTTGCCGCACATGACTTATCAGGCCATGCGCCGGGCTTTTGCAGCGGATGGACAGAATGGACTTTCCGCAGCCGCCGGCGCCGGCATGACCTGTTGGCCGCCTGATACAAATGCGCGCCCAAATAAAAAATTTGCGCCGGGCGCGCTGCGCAAGAAGATCATTCCCGATGATTTTATGCCGTGGCGTTTGCCGATGGGGCGGTTTGAGTTTGTTTTGCGCAAGGGTTGCCGGCTGTTCGCGGGTGATTTGCATCCGGCTTCCGGAACGCTGGTCTTGTGTGTCAAAAATTCCGCCGGCCGGTCTGTTGGCGCGCTTGCGCTGAACATGCATCCGGAAGAGCCGGTCTTGCTCATTCAGGATCCACAGCGGCTTGTGCGGCAGGTTGTGGCGCGGCCGGCCTGGGAATGGGTCGGCAAGTGGTTCAAGACGCGCCGCTTTAGCCCGCCAACCATCATTAATCAAACACGGCGCAAGGGATGGACGCAAAGCTGTCCGGATGATCCGGCCATGACGGCGGTGTGTTGTCATGCAAAATCAGCCTTGTGGATTGCCATGCAAAAAGGCGATTCTGCCGGGGCGGCGGTTGCGGCAGCGCGCGCTTTGTTGGATAAATCCATGGCGGCAGGACAGAATCGCCTTGTTGCCGCAAGCCGGCGCTGGTGGAAAGCATATTGGCGGCGCGCGCCCGTCTTGAAAATGCCGGACGGGTTTTTCCAAACTTTTTTCACGTATGCCCTGTATAAATTTGCCTGCGCAACCAGTCCGCTTGGCAGGACGCCGGCCGGTTTGCAAGGCCCATGGGTTGAGGAATATCAGCCGCCACCCTGGTCGGGCGATTATCACTTCAATGTCAATATCCAGCAGATATATACCCTGGCACTTGCCGCCGGACAGATGGAACATATGTTGCCACTCTTTGACATGCTTGATTCCTGGAAGCCGGTACTGCGGAATAATGCGCGGATTTTGTTTGGCATTGAGAACGGCCTGGCGCTGGGCATGTTGACGACCGACCGCGGACACCTTGTTTATTACGGCGCCGGGTGTGTTCTTGATCCGGCTGTTTCCGGATGGGTTGCGCAGTTGTATTGGCTGTATTACCGCCATACCGGCGATCTGGATTTTCTGCGCCGCCGGGCCTGGCCGTTTATGGTCGGCGTTATGCGCGCCTTTGAGGCGATGCTGGAAGAAACGAATGGAGCGTTACGTTTGCCGCTGGGGATATCGGCGGAATTTGCGAACGAGCGCGGTGTGCGCGCCGGCGCGGATCCTTCGTCGCAATTGGCCTGCATCCACATGCTGGCGGATGCGCTGCTTATGGCTGCCCGGGCGCTTGGACTTGCCGCCAGCCCGGCTTGGCGCCGGATCAAAAAAAAATTGCCGCCCTATACGCTCATTGGCGCACCGGGCGCCGAACGCATCGCCATTTGGCAGGGACAGGATCTCACAATGTGCCATCGGCATCATTCGCATTTATCCTGCATCTATCCGTTTGATTCACTGGGAAAATGGACCGCAGGGCAGCGGCAGATTCTGGATAATTCCATTGATCATTGGATCCGGCAGGGCATGGGCCAGTGGAGCGAATGGTGTCTGCCCTGGGCTGCTATTCTACAGGCGCGCATGGGTTTTGCGGAAGCACCGCTCTTGTTGCTGAAAATCTGGAAAGAAATTTTTGTCAATGAAGGCTTGGCCAGTGTTTACCTGCCGAGAATAATGGGGCTGACCGTTCATCGCCGGTCTGATATGCTGAAGCCGAAGGAGTCCAGCGAAATTATGCAGCTTGATGGCGCCATGGCGGCGGCCACGGCGCTGCTTGAATTTTTGGCGCACCAACGCGGCGGCGTAACGCGCATCTTCCCCGCCGTGCCGGATTCCTGGCGCGATGTATCGTTTTGCAATATCCGATTGCCCGGACCTTTTCTGGCCAGCGCCGCGAAAACAAACGGGCTTATCAAAGACGTGCGCATTACCAGTCTGGCCGGCGGATCAATGGTTTTGGATGTTTGCGGCGTCAAAGCAATGAACATGCTAAGGGTTGGCAAACCCAAACGACGGATAAGCTTTCCGGCAACCTTGAAGTTTTTGAAAGGCGAAACTGTTATGCTGCGGTCATGCTCCTGAACCCGAAGCAGCGCACGGGATATATTGAGCTGCAAGCATTTAAAGCCTTGACTGCTGACATGCGAATTCATAGCATTTTTGCGTTGCGCAGGAAAGCCTCCGCTGCGCCAGGCAGGCCGCCTGACAATGTTCACACGAGAAGTTATGAGTAGAGCATTCGAATTTACGGGGCGCATGCGGAGCATCAAATGCGCCTTTGCCGGCATCTGCGCCATGCTGAAGACTCAACACAATACGTGGCTCCACGTCTGCGCAATGCTCGGCGTGATTGGCGCAGGGATCTTCTTCGGCATCTCCCTCGCCGAGTGGTGCCGGCTTGTCTTGGCGATCACGGCAGTCTGGACAGCCGAAGCCATCAACACAGCCTTCGAGTTCCTGGCCGATGTCGCATCGCCAAACTTTCATCCATTGGTGAAACACGCCAAGGATGTTGCGGCGGGCGCCGTGTTGATCTCGGCAATTGGAGCCGTGATCATTGGCTTTTTGGTGCTTGGCCCCCATGTTCTTGAGTTGATGAAATGAGGATTGCAAACATCACGCCGAGCAGTACGGCGCGCCGCCGCCCTTTCGCGTCGGCCGTTGGAGTTGATATTATTGCGCTTGGCAGCCATGTTTGATCTCCCGGTGTTCGCCCAGAACAATGCAGTTGTAAAGCGCGCGGCCAACTTGATCGCGGGTTAAAAAGGCGTTGCTGCCCGGCGCCTCGGCAAGCGAAACGATGGTTTGATTGTCAATATCGAAAAGACGGACGGCCAAACGCTCGTGTTGCCACATGGCCGGATTGGTAAGTTCAATATCGGATGCCACCCGAATCAGGCGGCGTCCGGTTTCCCAGAAAATCCATAATTCGTTGGCAACCGGACTTAATGGCGCAATATGCAACTCATGCACTTCTTTGTGCGGGCATGTTGCATCGGCGGCGATTTGACGCTGCACTGCTTCGCGAAGATGTTGGCCAAGTTCGGGGGTAAACGGGTCGCGCTGGGCGCGGGTACGAAAGACATAATCTTTGATTTCCGGCACGGACAATTCCTGTTCGACAGCGTTCTCCGGTTTTTTGGCGCCATCGTGGTCGCGGGATACTTCGATGATTTTAAAATTGCGGCTTTGAATAACAGCATCCAATTCCGGAACCCGGTAGTTGGTTTTCTTTAGCAAAATACGCAGCTTGAAAACCGGCACACCAAGCTCCACCATGCGGCTTTGATCGCCGGGGTCAAGCGTGGCCGGCGTAACATCCTGAAGCCAGACTTTAATTGTCGAACCAGGCAAAACGCCATCCAGATCATGTTCATCCAGATACCAGCGATAAAGATGGCGCATAACCTCAAAAAGAAATTCTTTTTGTTGGGTTTCGACGGGAACTGGATCGGCCCGGCCCGGCAACGGTGTAATCTGCAAAAGCAGCAATAAAATCAGAATCAGCGTTTTCATCATGGTGTTTTTTCCTTTCGGCGAAGCGTAAAAAACCGATTCCCGCCCAGAACGCCTTGTTTTTCATGCGGGATCGCAACAAACGAACCGCCTGGGTTATAGAAGCTTTGGTCAGTCATCCAACTGTATGCGCGGCCGGTTACGGAATGCGGACCGATTTGACGCAAATGCGCGTAACGATCCAGAACGGAAATCCCGTTGGTCAAATAATCGCGCGCCAGAGTTTGCGCATAATTCAGCAAACGGCTGAAGCGCCCCGGAGTTTTTTCGCGGCCGGCTATTTTACGCAGATATTGCACGCGCTCTTCGACGCGCGGGACAAAGGCCGGGCTTCCGTTTGGCGCGCGGTAAAATCCATCGCATTGTCCTTTGCGTCCGCCGGCGGTAATAACATCAATGATGTTGCCGGCGCGCACGGACGCGATTTCTTCCTGGGTATAACCGGGCGGAATGACCTTGAGCCGTCCGTGCAAAACCCATAAAATGGAATCCATCGTTGCGCATGTGTTGATTTCGCTGATATACCCCTTTTCGCCCGGAAACGGCGCTTCATTGATCAGCAGACGCGCCAGATAGCCGGATGACGTGGATGGGCGATCGAGCGCAAGCGCTGCTGCGTTCCCGGCAAACGGAACACATAGACCCAGGCATAAGCAGAAGCCAAGCACGCAGATTTTGGTTTTTATGATTTTGTTCATCTCTGCTGCTAAAAACAATATTTTAGGGTCATTTTTTTAAATTGCAATCCTTGATTCAATTTTTGGGTTAATGCCCCCCTATCCCAGGCGGGGTAAATAGAGCTTTACTTACCCTTTGCGTTTTGGGAAAATCCGGCCATGAAAACACAAACGGACAGACATTTGATCGTCGGCATTCATGTTGGGAATCGTGTGCGCCAGGCTGCGGCAATCCAGAAGGTTCTGACGGCTTGCGGGGGCTGCATCAGAACCAGACTTGGTTTGCATGAGGCGTTCTGCGGTAAAGCGTCGTCCAGCGGCATTATTCTTCTGGAAGTGATTGATGACGAAAAACAATGCTCCGGCATGCTGGACAGGCTCAATGCCATTTCCGGCGTCGAAGCCAAGCGGATGGTGTTTGAACATTAACGGGCGCCGCATGACAGTCATTGGACATAAATGCAAGTTGCGTTTCCATCCGCTTCTTTGGGTTTTACTGGCGGCATGGTGGCTTGTGCCGCCGGCGACGCAAGCGCTTGATTTTGTCGGCACCAATGTCTTTGTGCGCGGCGAAGCCGAAAGTATTGGCGCCGAAACTTGGTTGATGGCCGAGCAAATCCGGCTTGAAGGCGGCGCGGATGACGATTTGTTTCTGCTCGCTTCCGGCAATTCCATGGCCCTTACCAACGGGGTGATCGAACTGCGCGGTGTGTTCCGTCAGGATGTCTGGGCTTTGGGCAATAACATTGCGATGAGCGGACAGGTGCTGCAGCATCTGCGCTGCCTGGGGCGAACGGTTGCAATTGACGGCATTGTCGGGAAAAACACCATGCTTGCAGGCACAGCCTTGCATCTGATGCAAAATGCTTATTTGCAGGCCGATGCCTTATTAATTGGCGAGACAATCATTGCCGAGGGTGTTGTGCAGGGCCGGTTTTCCGCCACCGGCCGGAGCGTTACTTTATCCGGAAAATTCGGCTCGAATGTTGTTGTCAATGCGCAGGATATTGTGGTTTTGCCGGGCGCGGAAATTCAGGGCAACCTGGTTTATCGCTCGGACCGGGAATTGATTCTTGATAGCCGGGTGCAATTGCACGGAGACCTGATCCGCCAATCCGCGCCGCTGCGGAAGGACGGTGGAACAAAAAGTTTTTGGGGCTCGCTAATGGTTCAAATTTGGCTGTTGTCCGGCGCGTTGCTGGTTGGCGCGGTTTGCCTGGCGCTTTTCCCGGCCTTTTTCAGACAGGCCGCGCAACGTGTGCAAACATCGTTCTGGAAATGCCTCTTGCTTGGTTTTGTGGCCTTGGCCATTACGCCGCTTTTAAGCATTGCGGCGGTTTTCTCGATTGTCGGGCTGCCATTCGGTGTCTTGCTTGTGCTCTTCATGGGCGTTCTGGTATATTTAAGCAAAGTGGTTGTCGCCCTGGGGCTTGGCCGGGCATTGCTGCGCGGACGTCTGGCCGGCGCATCAAGCTTCAGCGCGTTTGCTTTTGGATTATTGCTGCTTTATGTTGCGGCGGGCAACGACTGGTTTGGCGTCATGGTCTGGCTGCTGATTGCGTGTTTGGGAGTTGGCGCGTTTTTAACCGGCTTCCGAAATGCGTGGCATAGCGGCGGGCCAAAGGTCAATTAATTGCTTCATGCTTGGATCGGAAGCTGCCATGACGGATAACGGCCAAAAACACACTCCGCGTATTGTAAACCGCAAGGCGCATTTGCACTACATTGTGCTTGAGCGCTTTGAGGCTGGTTTGGCGCTGCTGGGCACGGAAGTCAAATCCGTTCGCGAGGGGCGCGCCGATTTGACAGGCGGTTTTGCCGACATCCAAAAAGGCAATCTGGTTCTCTGCGATGTGCATATCAAACCCTATGAATACGGCAACCAGTTTAATCATGAGCCGCGCCGTCCGCGCCGTGTGTTGTTGCATAAGCATGAGATCAGGCGTTTGCTCGGCAAAACCACGCTCAAAGGGCATACGCTGATTCCTTTGGCGCTTTATTTCAATCGAAAGGGAAAAATTAAGGTGGAATTGGGGTTGTGCCGCGGCAAGCTCGATGCCGACAAGCGCGAGACGTTGCGCCGTAAAAATGCCGACCGGGAAACGGCGCGCGCCATGGCCGAACATGGAAAGCAATAGGATGCGCCGTTGCGGAAGCAAAAAATGTCATGGTGTTGAAAGAGTTAATCATCAGGAGAGGAGTTTGATTTATGGGCGGTTTTTTTGGCGTGGTTGCAAAATCTGATTGTGTCAGCGATTTGTTTTTCGGCACCGATTATCATTCGCATTTGGGAACGAGACGCGGCGGGTTGGCGGTTTTTAACGGCAGCGGATTCACGCGTTTTATCCACGATATTACCAACGCCCAGTTTCGCTCGAAGTTTGAGACGGATATTGTCAGGATGCGCGGGAAAATGGGGATTGGCGTCATCAGCGATCATGAGGATCAGCCCATCATTGTCGCTTCGCATCTGGGGGTCTATGCTTTGGTTACGGTCGGCAAAATCCTCAATACCGAACTGCTGGCCGAAAAAGCGTTCAAGACGCGCGCCGTGCATTTTGCCGAAATGGGCGCCAACGAGATTAACCCCACGGAATTGGTGGCATCCCTGATTAACGAAGGCGAGACATTTGCCGAAGGGATTCGTATGGCGCAGGAACAAATCGAGGGATCCTGTTCCTTGTTGATTTTGACCGGCGCGGAAATTTATGCCGCGCGCGACCGGATGGGACGCACTCCGGTAATTATCGGGGCAAAAAACGGCGCGCGCGCCGCGACTCTTGAGACCTGCGCTTTCCCAAACCTGGATTATGAAACAGCCTATCTGCTTGGTCCGGGCGAGGTCGTGCGTTTGACGGCCGAAGGTTTCGAAACACTTGTGCCGGCCGGCCCGCGCATGCGCATCTGCGCTTTCCTCTGGGTTTATTATGGCTATCCTGCTTCCGGTTATGAGGGCATTAATGTCGAACAGGTGCGCAACCGCTGCGGCGAGTGTCTGGCCCGGCAGGATCACGTATGCGCCGATTGTGTGGCCGGAATTCCTGATTCAGGCACCGGCCATGCCCTCGGTTACGCTGGAGCGGCACGAATCCCTTATTGCCGCCCGTTCGTGAAATATACGCCCACATGGCCGCGCAGTTTTATGCCGCAGGATCAGTCCATGCGCGATTTGGTTGCGCGGATGAAATTGATTCCGATCAAGGATATGATTCGCGGACGGCGCCTGCTGTTTTGCGAAGATTCCATCGTGCGCGGCACCCAGTTGCGCGATACTATTCAACGCCTGTTTGACTCCGGCGCGCGGGAGATTCACATGCGCCCGGCTTGTCCGCCTTTGATCTATGGCTGCAAGTTTTTAAACTTCTCGCGTTCGCGCAGCGAGCAGGAATTGGCCGCGCGCAAGGCGATCACCGAACTGGAAGGCCGTGATGACAACAGCATACTATGCGATTATGTCGTGCCGTCCTCGCCGAAATACACCGCCATGGTCGAACGCATCCGTCTGCGATTGGGACTGACTTCCCTTAAATATCAAACGCTTGACGATCTTGTCGCCGCCATCGGTTTGCCGAAAGAGCGTTTGTGCACTTACTGCTGGGATGGCGAGGAATAAACCCGGCCGTTTGCGCCGGCATCAAAGTTTGGCGACGGCAATCAGGCGGACGATCCCTTGCGTAACGGCAGGCGGATGATGAAGATGCTGCCTGGTCCCGGCGCCGCATTTTCCGCGCTGATTGTGCCTCCGCAATTTTCAATGGCTGCCTTGGCCAGCGATAGTCCGATGCCGGTTCCTCCCGGTCTTGTTGAAAAAAACATTTCGAAAATTTGCGCGAGATTTTCGCGCGCAATGCCCGGCCCTTCATCAGCAACCGTCAGGACGGCTTTCCGGTTTGCTTCTGCAAGCCGGATGGCAACCGTTGATCCGGCCGGCGCAAATTGTTCCGCGTTGGCAATAACGTTCAGCAGGGCGCGCTTGAACTGTTCCGGGCTTCCTTCCACCCAAAGCGCCTTTGGCGCAAGATCGGCCTGCAGTTTCAAACCGGCTTTTTCAAAGCGCAATTTGACAAGTTCAATGCAGTCTTTTGTTTCGGCATTCAGTTCAAAACGCGCTTGTGGCGCGCTGCTCGGGCGGGCTATGAGCAGAAATTCGTTCAGCAGCGCATTAATGCGTCCGATGGTACGGAGGATGCGCGCAGCCAGTTCGTCCATGCGTGCCGGGCGTCCGTTTTGGCCTTTGGCAATTTCGCCACGCAACAGTTGCGCGTCCAGTTGCATAGCGGAGATGGGATTCCGGAAGTCGTGAATAATACTGCCGGCCATGGCGCCGGCAAACGCCAGGTGTTCGTTCAGGCGCTGGCGTCGTTGCCAGGTCAATTCGCGATGCACAAGCCCGGCAACAGCCGCCAGGCAAAGGCCAAAGGCCGCGATAATCGTAAAAAAGGCAACGGCAAACATGGTTCTGATGGCCGTTGTGGCGCCGTTGTAGGCGCGGTCAAGCATGTCCTTGCGGAAGGCGGTTTGAATGTCGCGCGTTTTGCCGGCTGCAAGCTGGATTTGGCGCTTAAAGGTCAAGAGTGGCACAAGTTCGGCGCCATCCATCATTTTGGCGCGACCAATGGCAACCGGTTCGCGTTGTTCGGCCTCCCGGTCGGCGAATTCATCGGCCTCCGAACGGAGGCTGGTCTGCCGGCGATAAACGGAGGCGCCATCCTCGCCGACAGCCACATATTCCAGACCGGGCTCCATCGCCTGCAATGCGCGCACCAGGCGGTCAAAGGAAGCGGTGGCCTCCCGGTCGGCAGATGATTGGGTAATGTATGGCTGGCGGGACAAGCCTTGTGTTACGC
>CAZMFH010000052.1:0-10241 GCA_964565485.1 uncultured Verrucomicrobiota bacterium
TCTGCCGTGTCGGCACAGGCAGGCATCTGCTGCGTTGCGAAGCATTTGCAGTAGTTACTACAGCGGCATGCTTCGCGCCTTGCAGCTGCGGCATCCTGACCTCATCACGGATTGATAGAAGAAATGAGCGTCGAACCAATCCCTGGTGTGTACGTGCCGCCGGTGAATTCTCCCCAAATTCTTTCTGCTTTTGAAAATTGCACGACAACCCAATGCTGCGTCATGCTCGGCGGCTTGCCCGGAGGTCTCGCCCCACCAAAGCCACATTTGGCCATAATGACGGGGCAAAGCGTCCCGGCCAAGCCGTCTTTTTCGAACATGACGCAGCCCTGCACGACAACCATGCTTGATCAACAAAAGCTTTGCCTTTCGCGCGCGAGCGCGCTAAAGTCTCGTTTTGTTGGTCAACGCGCCGTTGGGCAAGAACCAAGAAGCAGGCAAACATCATGGGAGGAGGGTGCGGATGTTCGTTCAAAACAATGAGCATTTTTGCGGGTGGCGGCGGGGATTGGTTGATGGCTTGCCGCTTGGCGCAAGGATTTTGATTTTCGGGCTGACAGGCTGGCTGGTTTTTGGGGCTGAGAGTGGCGCCGATGTTGTTACGGCCAAATGGGAATATGCGGCGGAAGCGATTTATGACTCCGGGTTTATGTCTGATTTGCGCAAGCTGCCGGATGGCGGCGTTGGGCTTTTTGACATGAATTTGGTGGAAAACGATGCGCCGGGCGCCGGCAAGAGCGAGAAAGGGATTTCTTGCGAACCGATTTTCGGGGAAATACAAGGGCGCAAGATTTTGCGTTTGACGGACAGACGCGCGCGCGCGGTTTTTCTCGTGCTGTTCCTGGATTTAAAACGGATGCCGGACTATCCGCTGCGTTTTTTGATCAATGGCCGGGCGCTGGCGCTTGAGCCGTGGGATTTGGCGACCTGCCATCTGCACTATCGCTGGCTGGAGTTTCCCGCCGAGTGGCTGGCGGAAGGGGACAATATCATCGAGTTTTTCTGTCCGGAAGCGGTTACACCGCAGGAAGGATGGAATGTCTGTCTGGCGCGCGCTGATGAATTTGAGGAGGGTGGGGGGAATCCGGCGGAAGTCGGCAAGACTTCATGGCGTTCGGTGGATTCCGGCAAGTCCTGGGTGGAAAGTCAGTTTGGGCCGGATGGCCGGACGCGCGCGGAATATTCGATTCGTCTTAGTCTTGACCGGCATGTCGCCGGGGGCTGGCTGGCTACGCCGGTGATTGATATCTGGCGCGCTCAGGATGATGAATGGATTATGCCGATACGTTTGTCGCAAAAGCTCAAGATGCATGCGCGCGCGGCTGTTCCGGAGGAAACATCGGTTGAATATTATGCGCGTTGGGGTTCGAATCCCGGTCCGTTTGATGCGGGTTGGAGCGAGTATGCCAAAGTGGGCAGTGGCGCGGAGGTTACGGTGGAGCTTGGCACGGCTGCGATTCGCGGACGTTTTCTCCAGGTCAAGGCCGTGCTGGCCACGCAGAATCCGCTGCGCACACCGCGGCTTGAGTTGCTGCGTGTGGAAACGGAATTGCAGCAGATTGCGCGGAATCCCGCCGGCTTGCGGCTGGTCGGGCTGGAGAATCCGGCCATTCGTTATTCGGCGCTTGAATGGCAATGGGAAAACAGCGCGCGTCCGGAATTCGCGCAACTGCGCGCACGCGAGAATTTGGATGGCGTAACGGCGGGTTGCCGGACGCAATTCGAATTGATTGCGCGGCTTTTGGAGTATGCCACGTTTCGCGCGCCCAGCCGGAGCCCACAATATGATTATCCCGGCTGGGATGCCCTGTCAATTTTGGATGCCATGCAGATGCGCGGTGGGATGGGTTTTTGTCTGCATTACAACAATTTTCTGAACGGTTGCTGTATGGCCTACGGCTTGAACGGACGTTTGGTGAACGGCAATAACCATGAAATGGCCGAGGTATGGAGCGATGATTTCGGCAAGTGGGTCTATCTTGACGCAAGCGGCGCCAACCATTGTCTTGTTGATCCGAAAACCGGGGCGCCCATGAGTTTGCTTGATTTGCACCGGATTTATCTGGATTATTTCTTTGCCGATCGCCCGATTGACTGGATGCGCGATATGGTTGATGCGCGGCATCAGGCGCGCCGGATCAAGGAGCGCAAGGACAAGCCATCTGTTTTGCGCAGTTCTTCAACCTGGCATGATTCGGAAGCTCATGCGTTCAAGGGCTTTTTGCATTCCGCTTTTCTGCGCGTCATTCCGCGCAATAATTTTTATGAAAAACCCTTGCCGATGCCGCTGGCGCACGGGACGAGTTCATGGCCGTGGGACGGCTATGTCAATTGGTATGACGCGCGCACTCCGCCCAAAAAACAGTATTCGCGGTTTACCGACCGCCCGGCTGATATCTGGCCGGATTTGAATCTGACGCGTCTGCATGCTACGGCTGGTCGGAGTGGAAAGTTTTTGCATTTGCAAATGGAGACTTATACGCCCAACTTCTCACATTTTGAGGTTAATGAAAACGATGGCGCATGGCGTTCGTTGGAGGGCAATCAATGGACATGGGTTTTGGCGCCGGGCATGAACTCCTTGCATGTGCGCGCGGTTAATTGCGCGGGGCTTCATGGCCGTTCCGCGTTGGCGTTGGTTAATCGCATTGATCTGCCGATTGCCGGGCAGTAAGTTTTGATTACTTCTGAATCTTGGGGGGATTTATGATCAGCCGGGCTTTATTTGGCAAAAAATACTTGGATATTACGGAGCGCTGTCTTGAAATCGGGCCTGTGCGCGCGGATGGCGCGATAGTGAAAGTGCATGCCTGCGGCGTTTGCGGAACAGACCTTAATTTTGTTCGCGACTGGCCGGATGAATCGCGGGCGTTGGGGCATGAAATTGCCGGAGAAGTTGTTGCGGTTGGGGAGCTGGTATCATCCGTCAAACCGGGCGACCGTGTGATTGTTGAGGATTGTTCCATGTGCGGGGCTTGCGCAAATTGCAAGAACGGAAGGCCTGATCTCTGCCGCTCCATGTGGGATATGAATAATCAGCCGGGCATGGGCGAGTACGTTGTTGTTCATCAGAACCAGCTCTGCAAATTTTTCGGCATGGATTATAAGACAGCAAGTTTGACCGAGCCGCTTGCCGTTGCCTTGACGGCCGTTATGCAGGCGGATATTCCGTTCGGCGGCAGTGTGGCGGTGCTTGGAAACGGGCCGTTGGGTTTGATGGCCGCGCAAACAGCCAAATTGCGCGGCGCCGGTTTTGTGGCGGTTACGGGTGCCGGCGCGGCTTCGGCAATCGGCAAGGCCCGGCTGGAAATCGCGCCGGAGTTTGGTTGCGACCTGATGATTGACATGTCGCAAAGCGATCTTGTCGGGACGCTCAAAAAGTGTTTTCCGCATGGTGTTGAGCGTGTGATTGTAACCGCGCCGCCGCAAAGCATTCATGATGCCTTGGCAATCATCGGTTATGGCGGTTTGATTGTCTTTCTTGGCTTGCATTTTGGAGGCCGAAACAAGGTGGAGTTGGATGTCAACGACCTGATTTTTCGGAAAATTACGCTGCGCCCGGTTCTGGCTGAACCGGCCATGCATTTCCCGCGCGCGGCTGAGCTGTTGCGCACTGGTCAAATTGATTCCGGCAAACTTGTTACCCATACCTTTGGGTTTGCCGAAGCGCGCGGTGTTTTCCGTGGAATTATCGAAAAGAATTTGCCGGTGATCAAGGCCGTTATGCAGCCGCATGGCTGATATATTGCGCAATATGCCAGGCCAAATTCAAGGGCAGATCATACGCTATTGTCGAACCGGCAGGCAGCCTGCCGAGCCGAATTGCCCGGACACCTGCTTGTATCCGGTTTTGGACATCCATCCCAGCCAGGCGCTGGAATTGGCGTGATAAAGCATGATGTCGGCTTTATGGTCGCCATCATAATCGCCGATTGCCGGCAGCCAGCCCGGTCCGCCGATGTTGAATTCAACCTGTTTATAGCCGGAGCCGGATAACAAAGCTTGCCAGTCTCCTGTTGCTTCGCGGTATATGCAAGGATCTGTTTTGCGGTCGCCATCATAATCGGCCGGCACTGGTTGCCAGTCTTGTCCGCCGAACGGCAGACTGCCGATGTTGTAGTTGAAGCTGGACAGCCGGATATTCCACAAACCATCGGCGCTGCGATAGACGGACGGATCGGCCTTGCCGTCGCCGTCGAAGTCGCCAAAGATGGGGGAGAAGTCTGCTCCGCCAAATTGTGTGGACAGAAATTTGAGTGATGGAATCAAAAAGATCTGCCATTCGCCGGTTTGGCGATTATAGACGGACGGATCGGAGAGGCGGTCGCCGTCATAATCCTGTGCGGTTGGGAGGCATTGCGCATTACCCAACGGGAATGACAGTTGAGCTTGATCGAACATGGATAGCTGCACGGTCCAGATGCCGGATGCGGCATGAAAGACGCCTGCGTCAGCCAGGCGGTCGCCATCAAAGTCGCGCAGAACAGGAACGGCGCCCGGCCCGCCAAGCGTGAACTGGATCGGCTCGGATTTAATTGCAAGGTTATTGGTCAAACGCCAGGAGCGCGGCTGATTGGATAACAACATCTGCCAGTTGCCGGAAGCCTCGCAAAAGAGAGCCGGATCGGACAAGCGGTCGCCATCGAAGTCATGCGGCGTATAGTATATTTCATTCAAATCGCAGGCCAGCGTGTGCAGCCAGATCAAGCTCTTGACATAGGCTATGGGCGCCACGGCGGCATGGTATGAGCCCATTTTAGTTTTTAACCATTCGATAAACTGGTTGAGCGGCCACTGTGTGCCGAAAGACTCCAGAGTGACATGCGGCGCATGCCGCTGTTGGAAGGCGTTGAAGGCGTTGGTGGCGTTTCCATAGGGCACCAGATCATCCTTGGGATAATGGAACAGACGCATTTTCATTTGCGGTGTCCAGGCAAGGTAAGCGTCGTTGGAGCGGAGAATACGGCAGACCGTGCTGTTGGTGTCTGCCAGGGCGGCAATATAGTTGTCGCTCAAAATGCTGCGCGGCCCGACGTATGGTGTGGCTTTATAAATCAAGGCATTGATTTCTCCGCCGGTATTTGTGCCGGCCATGCACATATGCCGCAGTTTGGCGGCGAACTCCGGCTCGGTCGGCACGGATGTTTTGACGGCATTGGTGAAGCTGAAAACCGGATCATGCGCGGCATAGACCGCATCATATCCGTTAATGGTATAGGGCAGGAAATAGGGCGAATTGAAAGTTGCGTCGGCAGTGAGCATGACGTTGCGCATGGTAACGGAAAGCGAATATGGTCCATCCAGGCCGGCTACGCCGGCGACTTTGAATTCATTGGAGTATTGTTCCTGCATGTCGCGTGCCGCCACCATGGTGGCATAGCCGCCTTCCGAATAGCCGGTCAGAAACATGCGCCCATCCCAGGTTGCATAGGTGTTGCTGTGGCTGAGCAGATATTCACGGACGGCGCGCGCCATATCAACAACGGAATTGGCTAATGATACCGTGCAGTAGGGATGGGCATTTGTGTTTTGGCCCATGCCGGGATAATCGGCCATGGCCACGGCAAAACCGGACATGGCAAAGATTGCGCCAAAAGGCACGTTAAACTGTGCGTCAGACCACATGTTGGTCAGGTTGAACAGCGAGGGTGAGTATCTGCGTTCAACTTGTGTGGGATGTTGGAAGGCCAGCATGGGAACGGATTGATGCAGAAAATAACGTTGGGGCAGGATGGCCAGACCAGATACCGGAATTGGGTCGCCGTTGGCTGTTGTGGTTTGATATTCGATTTTTACAAATTCCACCACGCGCGGATCCTGGAGCACATCGTGCAGAACATAGCAAACCCAGGCCCAGAGTTTTTGCAGCCATTCCTGGGCGCTTGCATCGGAAGCCTCGATTTTTGCCTGCAACCCGGCCAGGAATGCGTCATAGTTGACCGTGCTGACCGGCTTGGCGGAAATCAGGCGCGGGGATGGTGTGGTTTTATCTTCCGGTGTTCCGCTCGGCAGGCTTGCGTTCGCATGCAAGCCCAGCATGAAGCCCAAACATAATGTCCAAAACAATTTTTGCATTGAATGCTATCCTTGTTTCCAAGCGTTATTTTGCTTCCTGTTTCAGGATTTTTGCGCCGCCCAGTTCGCCGGCTTTGGCTTTTTCCAGATCGGTCCAGAGTGTGCCCGGCCCGGTATGCAGGATGGTTACAGATAAATCATCGGAAAGCGTTTCGGCAAATTGCCAGAGGCTGAAGGCAGTTGGATCGCCAAAAGCCTGGGCCTTCATCAACTGGC
Source organism: uncultured Verrucomicrobiota bacterium (assembly GCA_964565485.1). Taxonomy (GTDB): domain Bacteria; phylum Verrucomicrobiota; class Kiritimatiellia; order JAAZAB01; family JAAZAB01; genus CAZMFH01. Next base: position 6,292 of record CAZMFH010000052.1, read on the forward strand.
CGCCGGCTTTTTCGCCTTCAACCAATTCAATTACCTTGGCTTCGGCTTCGCCCAGTTTGCGCACTTTTTCGGCGCGCACGGCAGCGGTGCTTTTTTCAATTTCCGCCACGGTTTTACCGGCTTCCGCGCGGATTTCCGCCACCTGTTTTTCCTGGTCAGCCTTGATTTCCGCTTTTAATTTTTCGGTTTCCTGGATCACCTGTTCGCGTTTTTGTTCGATAAGCCCAAGTTCAGTGTTTAACTGAGCCTGTTTTTTGGCCGTGTTTTGCATTTCCTTGTTGGTCAGATCCTGCTCAATGGCCACACTGGCCTGCTGAATCGGATCCAGAATCTGCATGGGCACGCCAACATGCCTGATCATGGCATTATGAATGACGATTTTTTTGTCTTTGAGCGTGTTGGCCAGGGTTTCCGTGAGGTCGGTCTGGAATTTTTCGCGGCCTTCCCCGACAATGAAATCCTTCGCGCCGTAAGCCGAGCCTTTTAAGCGCGAGACGGAAAGAATCTGCGGGAGAATAATCTTGTCCACCACTGCCGGCAAATCGCCGTAGGCACGGAAGACAAGAGCCACTGCTTCCGGCAACAGCTCGAATTCCACGGTCATGTCAAGGCTTATGGTAAATCCGTCTTTAGATGGGAATTCGACAAACTGATTGAGCGAAAAGGTTTGCATCGAATCGCTTGATAATGGTTTGCCAGGTTTCGCGCCCGGTTTGGTCTGAGCGGACTTATCGGCTGTTTTGGCGTTTGATTGCGCCATGCGTCTGAGCGAGGAACCGATTGTTTGGGATTGGTCCAGGTAGCTTTCGCGTTTCTCGCGTTGTTCCATCAATACATTGCGTTGCAATTCATCGGCCGCCTTACTTTGGGTGGCGATTTGGCGTTTTGTGATTACCTCGCTGCCCTTTTCGCCAAGGAGCGACACCTGGTTGACGCCAACTTCAAGGACGTCCACTGTGTATTCCTTGGGATTGACATAATAGAGCCCTGGTTGCAGGATATCCTGCCGGACGCCTTTCTGGTTGCGCGCGGCAAATGCGCCGGCCGGCGCCTGGTCGCCGGAAAGCGATGTAACAACGCCGACATAACCGACCGGGATGCTGATGGCATCCACGACGTCAATACGGTATCCTTGCGGGTTCATGCGATATTTGCCCGGTCCGAGCACATCGCGCCAGATGCCTTTCTGTCCAGGATTGGCCAGAAATTCGCCGGATGGCAGCTCATTGCCGACCTTGGATGTTACAATGCCTATTTTGCCGGGCGGAATGACGATCATCGGCATGATTTCCCAGGAAAACAGCAACGGATTGCGAAAATGCCGGCCTTCGCCAAGCACTTCGGCCTGGACGCCTTTTTGTCCTGGTTTGGCGAGGATTTCGCCGGGTGGCAGCGGCTGACCGGTTTTGGCGGTGATGATCGCCATCTGATCAGAACGCACATAAAACCGGCAGAACCCCCAAGTCCAAACAAACCAGACCGCGCAACAGATCAACAGGATTGTCAAAATTGTCTGCAAAGTTTTTTTCATTGCGGGCCTCCTTTCGTTTGCGCCGGTACAAGCGGCCTGAACAAAGCGCCCAGTCCGTCATCCTGATCGCTGCTGATAATGGAGCGGATGCGCGGGGCGACGTGCAGATAAAACACATAGCGCGCATAGTTCATGCCCGTTCCAAAGGCTTTGGCCTGTGCGGCAAAAACATCGGCTTGAGCTTTGTTGCCGAGTCGGATCACATCGCGTTCCGCGCCCGCCTTGAGCAGGGCGGCCTGCGCCTGAAAGGTGGCGGCTTCGTTGTCGAGCTTGGCCACTTCCAGGTCTTTTTGGGCGGCGATAATGCGGACTTCCTGGTTTTGCTGGGCTTCAATTACGGCGCGGATGCGCGCGGTTTCTGCGGCCACTTTTTCGCGGTTTTGCAGCGCCAGCGTTTCCTGGCGGGTCAGTTCGGCTTTGGACTTGGCCTGTTCGATCTGCTGTTCGAATTTTTTGGCATTTTGCACGGCAACCTCGCGGTCGCGAATTATGCTGGCAATTTCGTCCGGCACGATGATGTTGCGGATTAGAACCGACTTGACGGCCACGCCCCAATGACTGCATTGTTCGCTCAAATGCGCCTCAAGATTATTTTGAAATTGCTGGCGTGTTTCGCCGCCGATATAATTAATGGCCGGCCGCTTGCTGCCATCCAGGCGGCTGAATCCGCGCGCGCGCGGCATGATCACTTTGAGCACAATGTCGTCCATGTCGCCCACGCGATGGGTTAGGAGCGCCGCCTGCTCGCGCTGGATCGCAAATTCAATTGTGCCTTCGACATTGACGGTGAAGCCATCCATAGTCAGAAAAGTTATGGCGTCATCCCCGCTTAATTCAAAGCGTTGGCTTTGCAGATTTACTTCAACCACTGTAACCAGATAGGGATTGAGATAATATGTGCCCGGATCAAGCGCTTCGGGCAGGATGCCTTTCATGCCTTTTGCGACGAGGAACTTGTTGCGCTGTTCCGGCGTCAGGTTGTCGCGCAAGGCATCCAGACCGATTTGCGAGTTGACCACGCCTACATAGCCGGCCCTGATTGTGATGGCGTCATAGAGGTTAACCTGATAGGCATAAGGATTGATGCGGTATTTGCCCGGCCGCAGGACTTCGGCCAGGATGCCTTTGGTGCCGTCTTCGGCAATGATTTTGTCCGGCGCCAGATCTGTGCCGTAGAGCCGCGTCATCACGCCGACTTTGCCGGCGGGAATATCCGTGATCTTATGGATTTGCCAGCCCCAGGAATAGGGATTGCGGAAATAACGGCCCTCCGGCAGAACTTCAAGACGAATGCCTTTTTGCGCTTCGTTGGTTGCCAGAATCTGGCCGGACGGCAAATCCCGCCCGGTTTTGCGGATTAAGACGGCCAGTTCCCCCGGCGCGGGCTCAATGCGCCAGAAAAACCAGATCCAAACCGGCAAAAAAATTGCCAGAATGATAACGACTAAAATCGCTTGCGATCCGGCGCTGGCCTTGGGCAGCCGTAATTCTGGCTTGCCCGGAAACGAGTTGTTCGTCATGCCGCCTCCTATATGAATTCCTTAAAAGATCAATGGTCTCTTGCTCAAAATACAGTAAAATAACGAACGGTGTCAAACGGAAACTGATTTTGCGCTGATTTTTGCAAATACGCTTGCTATCCGAGGGGCGGATGTTTAAAATGCTCGACTCAATGGCGGGATTATTTTAATTGAGTTGCTGGGATATAACGGTATTGAGGGAGGAAAAATCTGATGAATTGGAGTCTTGTGGCCAATACGGTGCGGGGATTGGTTGTTGATGGTGTGCAACAGGCGAATAGCGGTCATCCTGGGATGCCGATGGGAACGGCCGATTTTGCCGCAGTTTTGTTTCTCAAGCACCTCAAGCATTGCCCGAAAAATCCGGTCTGGCCGGATCGCGATCGCTTTGTGCTTTCTGCCGGACACGGTTGCATGTTGCTTTACAGTTTTTTGCATTTGAGCGGCTATGATCTGACGCTTGATGAGTTGAAACAATTTCGGCAGTTGGGCAGTCGCACGCCCGGCCATCCTGAATTTGGCGTAACTCCCGGCGTGGAAACCAGCACCGGTCCGCTGGGGCAGGGCTGCGGCAACGGCGTGGGTTTGGCTGTCGCCGAGGCGATGTTGGCGGCGCGCTTTAACAACAAGACGGCCAAAATCGTTGATCATTACACCTTTGGCATTTGCAGCGATGGCGATTTGATGGAAGGCATTTCGCATGAGGCTTTTGCGCTGGCCGGTCATCTTAAGTTGAACAAGTTGATTTTCTTTTATGATTGCAATCGCATCACCATTGAGGGCTCAACCGATCTGGCTTACAGCGACGATGTCCGCAAGCGGTTTGAGGCTTACCACTGGAATGTGCTTGAGGTGGATGGGCACGATTATGCGGCGATTGACGAGGCATTGAGCAAGGC
>CAZMFH010000052.1:10251-13206 GCA_964565485.1 uncultured Verrucomicrobiota bacterium
ATTGGGCGGACAATTATCGGCAAGGGCAGTCCCAACATGGCCGGTTCGTCCGAGTCGCATGGCGCGCCGCTTGGCCCAGACGAGGTTAAAGCCACCAAGAAAAATCTGGGTTTGCCCGAGGACAAGAATTTTTATGTCTCCGACGAGGTGCGCGCGATTTTTGCCCAGCGTGAAAAGGAATTACAGGCGGTTGAGACGGCCTGGCAGTCGGCGTTCCGGGAGTATCGCGCAAAGCATCCCGATCTGGCGACGGAATGGGATGAGGCGCATAATTTGACTTTGCCCGAAAATTTGCATCGCAAGCTGCCGGAATTTGATCCGGCCAAACCGGTTGCCACGCGCAGCGCTTCGCATGCTGTAATCCAGAAAATCGCCAAAGCGGTTCCTTATCTGGTTGGCGGTTCAGCCGATCTATCGCCCAGTACGCGTACGATCATGGAAGGGCGGGGCGATATCAAGCCGGGTTCATTCAGCGGGCGTAATTTTCATTTTGGTGTTCGTGAGCATGGCATGGGCGCTATTTTGAACGGTATCGCCTTGCATGGCGGATTCCGCGCTTTTGGGTCAACTTTCTTTGTGTTTTCCGATTACTTCCGGCCTTCCATCCGTTTGGCTTGCATTATGAAATTGCCGGTTATTTATGTTCTGACGCATGACAGTTTCTATGTTGGCGAGGATGGCCCGACGCATGAGCCGGTGGAACACACCATGGCTTTGCGTCTGTTGCCGAATATGACGGTTATCAGGCCTTCCGATCCCACCGAAACCGGCGCAGCCTGGGTGGCGGCTTTGAAAAATCTTGCCGGCCCGACGGCGTTATTGCTGACGCGCCATAATGTGCCTGTTATTGATCGCGACCAATATCCCAAAGCCTCCAAGCTGGAGCAAGGCGCTTATGTGCTTTGGCAAAGCGCCGCCGGGCATCCGCGCATTATTCTGATTGCTTCCGGTTCCGAGGTGCAACTGGCGCTGGATGCCGCCCATGAATTAGCCAAGGATGGCACCAATGTTCGTGTGGTCAGCATGCCTTCCTGGGAGCTGTTTGAAAAACAACCGGAAACAATCAAAAAATCAGTTTTGCCTCAGTATTGCCGCTGCCGGCTTGCCATTGAAGCCGGGTCAACCATGGGCTGGGAAAAATATGTCGGCGCCGGCGGACGCATCTTTGGTTTGAACAATTTTGGCGCATCCGGTCCCTACAAGGCGCTGGCCAAAGAATACGGATTTACAACCGAAAATATCGTTAAAGTTGCCCGTGAATTGATGAACGACAAAAAGGCGGGTTGATGGCGCGGTTGATTATTAATGGTCGGCGCAAGCTGGGCGGTGTTTTCCATCCGGCCGGCAATAAAAATGCCGTCTTGCCAATGCTGGCGGCTTGCCTTCTGACCGAGTCTGAAATCGAATTGCGCAACGTTCCTTTAATTGAGGATGTTCGCACGATGCTGGCCATTTTGGCCGAACTGGGGGTTGTGGTTAGTTGCCATGATCGTGTTGTACGGTTGTGTGCCAAGGGTATTCGGCGGCGCCGGCTTGATAAAAATCTTTGCGGTAAGGTGCGGTCTTCAATTCTCTTTGCGGGGCCTTTGACGGCCTGTCATGGACGAGCCGTCATTTATCCGCCTGGCGGCGATGTCATCGGGCGGCGGCGGCTGGACACACACTTGCTGGGGTTGCGCGCTTTGGGGATTGCCGTCAGCGGAGGCGACCAGTTTGTCTTTACCCGCCGCCATCTGCGCGGCGCCGAAATTCTGCTTGATGAAGCGAGCGTTACCGCCACGGAAAATATTCTTATGGCCGCTGTGCTGGCCGAGGGCGCGACTACGCTTTGGAATGCGGCTTGCGAGCCGCATGTTCGGGATTTGTGCGAGTTGCTGATCAAAATGGGCGCGCGCATATCGGGGATGGGCACTAATCGTATTTGTGTTCAGGGTGTCGAGCGATTGAATGGCGCCGTTCATGAGGTTGCGCCGGATCACATCGAGATCGGCAGTTTTGTTGTTGCTTGCGCGGTTACCGGGGGAGACCTCATTGTGCCGGGCGTCAAACGTTTTGATTTGTTGCCGGTTTTACGCCCTTTCCAGATCCTGGGTTTGAATTTGGCTGTGGATGGAGATAAATTACAGCTTGTTTCGCGCGGCAAATTGCGTGTGCGCTATGATGTCGGACTGGCCGTGCCGAAAATCGAGGATGGTCCCTGGCCTAATTTTCCGTCCGATTTGATCAGCGTGGCGATTGTGGCCGGAACTCAGGCTTGCGGAACAACGCTTTTTTTTGAAAAAATGTTTGAAAGCCGCATGTATTTTGTGGATCGTCTGATAGATATGGGCGCCAAGCTTGTCCAATGCGATCCGCATCGAGTTGTCGTGATCGGGCCTTCCGGCTTGCGCGCTATTCCGGTGCACAGTCCCGATATTCGCGCCGGGATGGCGCTGCTGATTGCCGCGCTTTGCGCCAAAGGCCGGAGCATCATTGCCAATGCGGAAGTGATTGATCGCGGCTATGAATGCATCGAAGAGCGTTTACGCGCTTTGGGCGCGGATATTACGCGGGAAGCTTGACAATTCGGCGGCTTTGCGTCATATTAAAAACGCTTTTCGGAAAAGGGGCCGTTAACTCAGCGGGAGAGTGCTATCCTCACACGGTAGAAGCCACTGGTTCAAATCCAGTACGGCCCACCAGCTTATTCAGCTAAGTTCTATTTCGATGGCTGAATGCTCCTGAAGCCAACCGTGGGCTTTGTGTGCGAGAGGAGGCGCTTGGTGCTTCTGTCAGAGAACTCCATGTAGCATCTTCTGGAAAGAAGAAGGATGCGCCATCGTCCGTGATAAGCCAGTCTTCGCGGAATCTAATCGGGCAGGTAATGAAAAGTGCGCCATCATGTAGAATACTACACACGCCGAGTGGATTTTTAGCTTTGTCTTTTGTGCAGTTTGGCACTTTGTTGTTGAACAG
>CAZMFH010000053.1:0-1675 GCA_964565485.1 uncultured Verrucomicrobiota bacterium
CTGGCGCAAGCCATGGTGCTTGACTGAACACTTGCAAACCCCGATTTTTGAAAGAAACCCAGGGGAAAAAGGTTCAATTGACAAATGCGTGTGCGCGACACATTTGATGTTTTGGCCAGTTGCGTTGCTGTTCTGACTGATGCCGCAGCTGTGTTTGCCGGATTCATGCTGGCAGTCTGGCTCCGATTCGACAGCGGACTGATTCCATTAATTCATGATGTTGCCCCACCCGCGCTTTATGCGCTCTATGCTCAGGGCGCCGGCATAGGGGTTCTGGTTTTCCTGTTGATCTTTCAGTCTTTTGGTCTTTATGTGCGCCCACAGATCGGCACATTCAGCGACAAGATCCCGCGCCTGGTTCATGCCATTCTGGTCGGCATCCTGCTGGCGGCGGCGCTGGCATTTATCATGCGCACAGACCCGCCGTTTTCGCGAATCACCGTCATGCTCTCGGCCGGCACAATTCTGCTTTTGGTATTCCTGGAGCGCCTGGCGCTTTTTCGCTGGGAACTGCGCCTGGCGCGCCGCCGGCGCGCAGTCAACCGGGTGGCTATTGTCGGCGCCGACAGCATCGCGGCGCATTTAAAAAAAGCCCTCAAAAACGAGCCGCGCCTCGGTTCGCGCGTGGTGGCGTTTTTTAAAACACAGGATGCTCCACCAGCAGACGGCATTCCTCCCGATCTGCTTCGCGGCGCATGGGATGAACTTAAGTCTTTTATTGAAAACCGCCGGGTTGACCAGGTTATCCTGACCGATTCGACAGTTGACCGCCGCCGGATGATCGAATTAATCCTGGCCTGCGAGCAGGCCATGGTAACCTTTACGCTTGTTCCGGACCTGCTCTACATCATGACCGGCGCAGTGGATATGCAAACCATTGATGACATTCCGCTCCTGGGAGTCAGCCGCTGGCCGCTGGACAAGTTTTGGAACCGTCTGCTCAAGCGCGCCGAGGATCTGCTTGGCGCGCTTGCCGGCCTGCTCCTGACGGCGCCCTGCATGCTCATCATCGCCTGCCTGATCAAACGCGACGGGCCCGGCGCGATTTTTTACCGGCAAGAGCGCTGCGGCGAAAACGGACGGATATTCCATTTGATCAAATTCCGCACCATGTTTGCCGATGCGGAAATCAAAACAGGCCCGGTCTGGGCCGTTGAAAATGATCCGCGCCGCACACGCATCGGCGCATGGTTGCGCCGTTACAATCTGGATGAACTACCCCAGCTTTGGAACGTGCTCAAAGGCGACATGAGCCTTGTCGGGCCGCGCCCGGAACGACCATGCTTTGTGGAACAATTCAAGGAGGAAATCAGCCGTTACATGTGGCGGCATGCCTCCCGTCCGGGTCTGACCGGCTGGGCGCAAATCAACGGATTGCGCGGCAATACCGACCTGAACGAACGCATCAAATATGATTTGTATTATCTGGAAAACTGGTCGCTGGCCTTTGACTTTAAAATCATGGTGAAAACATTTTTTAACCGCGAAAACGCTTATTGAAGCCAATCGGATTAATTTGCAAAGCCGGTTGGCCATCCAAATCTGTTGACAGGAAGGAAACAAAATAATGCATTCGGCTTGGACGGGCTGGTGGTTTAATCCTACTTTTTGGTCGGCTTTCAGCGGCTGGCTGTTGGCACAGGCTATTAAAATGCTTTGTTTTTTTGCACGCACA
>CAZMFH010000053.1:1685-13169 GCA_964565485.1 uncultured Verrucomicrobiota bacterium
TCGGGTATCTGGTCAGTACGGGCGGCATGCCCAGCGCGCATTCGGCCATGGTCGCGGCATTATGCACATCCGTTGCCCTGCGCGTGGGCACAGAAAGCGTTTTGTTTGCCGTAACGCTGGTTTTTGCCGGAGTGGTCATGTTCGACGCGCAAAGTTTTCGGCGCGCGGCCGGTATGCAGGCGCGTGTTTTGAATCAGATGCTGGATGAGTTATTTAAATCACACCGTTTTGCCCATGAACGTCTGGCGGAATTGCTGGGACACACGCAAATCGAGGTTTTTATGGGCCTCTTGCTGGGGGTAAACATGGCTTTTCTTGTTCATGCCATAGCCATGTTCAATGGCGCCTGATTGGATCCTGAATCCGCGCCGGCATCATCAGGCCCGCGGATGCGCCTGATCATAGACCTGCTTGAGCCGTTCCACGGTAACATGCGTATAAATCTGCGTGGTTGACAAACTGGCATGGCCGAGCAGTTCCTGGACGCTGCGCAGATCTGCGCCGGCATCAAGCAGATGGGTGGCAAAAGAATGCCGCAGGGCATGCGGCGACAACCCGGCATCCAGGCCGGCTTCGCGCAAATAGCGCTTCATAATCCGTTCAACCGAGCGCGGAGTCAAAGGCCCGCCGGTATGACCGATAAATACCGGCGCAGCGCGCAAATCCGGCCAGCGCGAGTTCAGCGCCAGTTCACCACGCTTTTGCAAAGCCGCCTGCAATGCTTTGGCCGCCGGATTGCCCAGCGGGCAGAGTCTTTCCTTTTTGCCTTTGCCGCGCACTTTGACCACGCCGGAAAGCAGGTCAATGTCACGCTCCTTGATGCCGGTCAATTCGCGCAACCGCATGCCGGCGCTATAGAGAATTTCCAAAATCGCCGTATCACGCAATTCGGCATATTCCAACCAGCGGCAGCGGGCGGGATTTTTTTCCAGCGCCAGAGCGCTTGCCGCCACCTGGCGCGGCGCGGCCAGGAGCCGTTCGATTTCATTGACGGTCAACAGTTTTGGCAGTGGTTTCTTGCGTTTCGGCGATAAAACAGCGGCAAACGGATTATAACCTGCCTTGTCTTCGCGCAAGAGATATTTAAAGAAAACCCGCAATCCGGATAATTTGCGATTAATTGTTGTGGCGGTGGCATTATTTTTTTGGAATTGAATGATGAAACGCCGCGCCGCATATTTATCAACAGTCGGCCAGGCAAAAGGCGCTTGCGCATGCTCGCCCCAGGTTAAACGCGCGAATTGGGCGATATCAATCAGATAGGCGTTTAAAGTATGCGCCGAGGCATTGCGCTCAACTTCCAGATAGCGCATGAATGCACGCACACAAGGATCCGCTGCGCATGGCATGGCGGATATTTGCCGGGTGTTTGCCGGGCAATTCTGTTGATTGGGTTCTTGATTTTGCATCGCATGAATCCGGCGCAGAAGCAAAGCGCCGCCAAGCGGTTACAAGCGCCGCAACTCGACCAGGCGCCCGGGCAACATACGCACCAGACGCTTCATTTCCAAGCCCAGAATCAAAACGCTTATTTCCGAAGCCGCCAGACCGGCCAGGCGTACAAGCGTATCAAAATCGCGTTCGCCTTCCTCCAGGATGGCCAGGATTGTGGCCTCGTTTTCGGTCAACTTCGGTCCGGACGGCGCGGCGCTGCCGGTCTGTGGTTGCGGAGGGATCAAAAACTCAAATTCCTGCAGGATATCTTCCACATTTTCCACCAGGCGCGCGCCGGTTTTCAACAGCTGATGCGCGCCACGCGACGCCGGCGAATCAATGCGACCGGGCACGGCGAAGACGCAGCGCCCCTGATCAAGCGCCTGGTTGACGGTGATCAATGCGCCGCTTTGCAACCCGGCTTCAACCACAAGCACACCCATGCTTAAACCGCTGACAATCCGGTTGCGCATCGGGAAAGTTGTTTTATCCGGCTGGCGGCCAAGCGGAAATTCGCTCAGCACCGCGCCCTGCTGCGCTATTTTTTCGGCCAATGCCCTGTTTTCTTCCGGATACAGGCAATCCAAAGCGCCCCCCAAGACAGCCAACGTTCGCCCGCCGCCGCGCAATGCGCCACGGTGTGCGGCGGTATCTATGCCACGCGCCAGACCGCTGACCACCGTAAACCCGGTTTGCGCCAACCGGCAGGCAAGCATCTCGGCTGTCTCGCGTCCGTAAACCGTGGCATGGCGGCTGCCGACCACAGCCAGGGCGCGGCGATCATCGGAACCAAGCGATCCCCAGACATAAAGCGCCAACGGCGGATCATGAATGGCGCGCAATGGAACAGGATAATCTTCATCAGCCGGCGTGATAATCCGGTAACCAAGCTTTTGGGCGCGCTTGATTTCGCGACCGGGTTCGGCATGGCGGCATTGCGCGGCAATACTTTCGGCTTGCGCCGCGCCGATTCCATCCGCGCGCATCATTTCCGCCGCAGTGGCTTGCAGAATGGCTTCGGGCGAGCCAAGCAGTGCGGCAAGCGCCCGGACGCCCACCGGCCCGATATCGGACATCATGTTTAGCGCAATGTAGGCTTCGCGTGTATTCACGGCGACACTCGGAAATTACCGGCCATTCTCTGCAGCTTGGCCGGATTGCCGGCGCGGACGCGGTTTTTTCTGAACAAAAAGCTCAAGTTGCGGCGTTTTCAGCAAATCGTAATTTTTTAAAATACGCAAAGTCTGAAGTAAATCCGATTTCTCGTAATTTTTATTGATGGCCACATAATCGGTCAGCTCCTTTAAAATTGTCCGGAATGAAAGCACTCCATCCACCCCTCTTTGTTTCAAGAGTTCCAAGGCGTCGCGGCGCAATTTTTCCGAAACCGGCAACTGGGGCAGACAAAGAATCGTGGCCGGATCCTTGATGCCCAGTTTTTGCGCGGCATAGAGCCGCGACTCGCTCCCCGCAAAATGGCATATTTCCGGAATATGCTCCAGCATGACCGGATAAAAACGCTCCGTATGCCAGCCATATATGCCCACAATAGCCCGCGCAATTGTTTTCAGATCGTCCGTCAACCATAAAATATGTTCAGGGATGTGTTGGTCCATGCGCAGCGGATGCGAAATAACCAGATCAATATGTTCGTCATGGCGTCTGGGGCGGCCGGTAACGCCGTGTTTGCAAGGCTGCATCACCGTATAACCGAGGCATTCAAAATATTCACGCACCATATTTTCACTGACTGATGCCATAGCCGGATCTCCCTGTTTGGCAAAAAAATCAAACAAGCGTCGAACCGCGCCAATGCAGTTTTTGACGCAGAACCCTAAAATAACTGTAATCGGGCAAATGCACAAAATGCGCCGTGGCGCGGCTGCGCCGGACGGCAACCAAATCACGCGGTCGAAGCGGTTCGCCCACCTGTCCATCCACCGCCAGACGCAGATCGCCGGAGCTCTTTTCCACCTCTACCGTAATTGTGCGGTCATTCGGAATAACCAACGGGCGGGTGCTGAGCGTGTGCGGACAAATCGGGCTGACAACAAACATGTCCGTATCCGGATGCAGGATCGGTCCGCCGGCGGAAAGACAGTGCCCCGTGCTGCCGGTTGGAGTTGAAATTATCAAGCCGTCGCACATGAATGAAGAAACCGCCTCATTTTTGATACGCATGGCCAAAGTTACAATGCGCGCGCTTGCGCCTCGGTCAATGATCACGTCATTCAAGGCGCGGTAACGTCCAATAATCTTGCCGCTACGACGCACGACGCAATCGGCCAGGCAACGCCGACCGATACGGCAGCGGCCGGCAAGGAACAAGGCGAGGGCTTTTTCCGTATCCTGCTGGGCGACGCTGGTCAGAAAACCCAGACTCCCCAGGTTGACGCCCAGCACGGGCACGGCGCGACCATCGAGGGCGCGCACAGCCCGCAGCATGGTGCCGTCTCCCCCGAAAACCATCAGCAGGCCTATGCGCGCCATCATGTTTTTGAGCGTCAGGCGCAAGGCGCCGGGCAACAAAGGCGCAGCATCGGCAGTGGCCGCCAATTTAAGACCAAGCTTCCGGGCGGTTTCAGCAAAATGCCCCAACACTTCCGGCGCGGAAGGTTTGGAACAGTTGGCAAGCACTCCGACAGGTTTCATGGTTTTTTCCATAATGCCAGAAATTCAATGTTGCCGGCCGGCCCTTTAATGGGCGATTCACACAGGCCCTTCCATTCATATTCCAGCGTTTGTTCGCCGAATTCGCGCACGTGCGCCAGCACCCGCGCATGCACGGCAGGCTCGCGCACAACGCCGCCACGCCCAATTTCGGCGCGCGAAGCTTCGAACTGCGGCTTGATCAACGTTACCAGCAGCGAACCCGGCTGCAGGACAGTTTTAACCGCCGGCATGATCTTTGTCAATGATATGAAAGAAACATCCACCGTCGCCATTTCCGGCGCAAGCTCAAAATCAGCCGGAGTGAGATGCCGGGCATTGATGTTTTCCATGACGCCTACCCGCGGGTCATGGCGTAATCTCCAATGCAACAACCCCTGCCCGACATCCACAGCATAGACTTTGCGCGCGCCATGCTGTAAGAGGCAATCGGTAAATCCGCCCGTTGAAGCGCCGATATCCAGGCAAATTTTTCCACCAACCTCAATTGCAAAAAATTCAAAGGCGCGTTCCAGCTTCAAGCCGCCACGTCCGACGAATCGCTCCGGCTGCGCCACAGTTATCACTGCTTCAGCCGCCACATTGGCGCCCGGTTTGAGCGCCGGCTGACCGTTGACGCGCACCGCGCCGGCCAGAATCAGGCGCTGCGCCTTGGCGCGGCTTTCCGTCAGTTTCCGCTCCACCATGAGCATATCAAGCCGCTGTTTGGTTTGTTGCATTGCGAAAGATCTGCAAAGCCTTCCCAGCCATCGCTGCAAACGAATCCGGAACATGCCTCTTCACTGATTGCGTTGCAGGGCATTGCCGATCCGTCCGGCCACGGCTTCGGCCCGCAAACCGCATTGTTCGGCCAGCACATCAAACGCGCCCTGCGGCAGAAAGCGATCAGGCCAGCCGAACCGCAGGCATTCGCCGCGGAATCCGTTTTCACGCAACGCCTCTTCAACCGCCGAACCAAATCCGCCGGCAACCTGGCCATTCTCCAGCGTGGCAAAGCAACGCGCGGCGAAAGCCTGGCGCAAAAGCAAATCCCGATCCAAGGGCCGGATAAAGCGCGGATTGACCAAGCCGGCATCAATGCCACCGGCCTTGAGCAGATTGACCGCGCATTGGCCGATTGGAAGCATGTCGCCCAAAGCCCAGATTTGAACGGCCGCGCCTTCGGCCACCACCTCAGCCCGTCCAAGCGGAATATCAGGCAATACTTCCGGAACCGGCGTGCCGGAACCGCAACCGCGCGGATAGCGGATGATCACCGGCTGCTGCCAGCCTGTTGCCGCCGCCAGCATGGCGGCCAATTCCGCCTCATCGCGGGGCTGCATAAAAATCAAGTTCGGCACGGACCGGAACAGGACAATATCAAACAAGCCGTGATGCGTCGGTCCGTCATCGCCAACCAGTCCGGCGCGGTCAAAACAAAAAACCACCGGCAGATTCTGCAGGCAGATATCATGAATGATATAATCCACAATCCGCTGGGCAAAAGTGGAATAAACGGCCACCACGGGCAAAAATCCTTCCGCCGCCAGTCCGGCGGCAAACAAAGCGGCATGTTCCTCGCAAATGCCGACATCAAAAAAGCGTTCCGGATATTGCCGGGCAAACTGCGAGAGTCCCGTGCCCACGGCCATGGCGGCGGTAATGGCCACCAATTTCTCATTTTGGCCGGCCAGCCGGAGCATGGTCTGCCCGAAAACATTTGAATACGTGAGGTGCGCGCCTGATTTGAGCGCGGCGCCGGTGGCGCGTTCAAATGCGCCGGTGCCGTGCCAGATTTCCGGTTCAGCCTCCGCAAAGGCATAACCCTTGCCTTTTTGGGTCGAGACATGCAATAAGACCGGCTCATTTGAGCGCGCGGCTGTTTCCAGCGCGTCAATCAGCGTGCGCACATTGTGTCCGTCTATCGGCCCAATATAACGCAAGCCAAATTCTTCAAACAACATGCTGCGCAGGAAAAGGCCTTTGATGGCTTCCTCGATGCTGAAATAGGCGCGCCGCAGCCAGGTCAGGCCAAGCTTGACCCTCGCAAATCGCTCGACGGACGATTTCCAGCGATTATAGCGCGGATGCGTCAGCAGTTTGCCGAGATAACGCGCAATTGAACCGACATTGGCGGAAATGGACATTTCGTTGTCATTAAGCACAACAATCATGCGCCGGGTGGTTTCGGCCAGATTGTTGAGCGCTTCGAAAGAAGCGCCGCAGCCCAGCGCGCCATCGCCGACAATCGCCACAACATGCCCGTCGCCGCCGCGCCGGTCCCGCGCCACAGCCATGCCCAGCGCCGCCGAAAGCGCCGTGCCGGCATGTCCGGCGCCATAAGCATCATATTCGCTTTCCGTGCGCGAGGCAAATCCGGAAAGCCCGCCAGGCTGGCGCAGCGAATCAAAACGATCCCGGCGGCCGGTCAGTAATTTATAGGTATAAGTCTGGTGGCTTACGTCCCACAACAATTTGTCGGTTGGCGGCTGAAAAACACGCAAGAGCGCCAGAGTCAGTTCAA
Organism: uncultured Verrucomicrobiota bacterium; assembly: GCA_964565485.1. Lineage (GTDB taxonomy): Bacteria > Verrucomicrobiota > Kiritimatiellia > JAAZAB01 > JAAZAB01 > CAZMFH01. Next base: position 8,293 of record CAZMFH010000053.1, read on the forward strand.
CCGTGCCGAGGTTGGCCGCCAGATGGCCGCCGGTACGGCTGACCGTCGCAATGATGCGCGACCGGATTTCCTCCGCCAGAAGCGGCAACTCCTCTGTTTGCAAGGCTTTCAAATCGGAGGGCTGATTGATTTGATCGAGCAAATGATGCATGGCCTTTTACCTCATAAACCGTAACGGCAGTAATTATTGACTACATGCTTTCAAAGGCTGACTTTGGAAAGCGACTCTACAGCTATTTATTTTCCAACGCCTGTTCTGCGCTGCCGGCGCCTTCCTCGGTCGGTTCTTCTTCGGGATGGAACGGCGTCAGGACGGAATTTTCCCCTTTTTTGACGAGCAGCTCGATTTTACGTTCCACCTCGTTCAATTTTTGCGCGCAGGAACCGGCAAGCGCCATGCCTTCCTCAAAGTATTTCATCATTTTTTCGAGACTTAGTTCGCCGCTTTCCATCTCGCGCACTATGGTTTCGAGCCGTTCGAGCGCTTTCTCGAAGCCACTCGCTTTTTCAGCGTTTTTCGATGTCGCCATGTTCAATAACCTCCGATTCGAATGATCCGCGCGCCACACGGGTCAGCACCCGCATGCCCGGCCGGATTTGTTCCGGAGCGGTAACAACCGTTCCGCTCTCTGTCCTGGTAATACTATAGCCTCTTTCGAGAACTGCAAGCGGGTTTAAGCTTTTCAGTTGATTTTCCAGGCGGCGCAGATTGAGCGCCGCCAGGCTGTGCCATTCGCGCAGGCAACGCGCCAGGCGCATCTGTTGTTCGTCAACCCGCTGCTGGCGTTCGCGCAAATAACCCTGGACAAGCTGCCGCATTTCGCGGCGCAACCGGTCCGCGCGCTCCAAGATGCGCCGCGCCAGATGGCGCGGTTCGCGGAAAACATAACTTTGCCGGACAGCATGCAGACGATGGCGCAAACTTACCAGGCGCTGCTGCAAAGCTTGGCGCAGACGTCGCTCGTTTTCAACAAGATCAGCTTCAAAATCAGCCTTGCGCCCAACGGCCAGCTCCGCCGCAGCCGACGGCGTCGGCGCGCGCAAATCGGCGACAAAATCACTGATGGTAAAATCTATTTCGTGGCCGACCGCCGAAATAACCGGAATCGCGCAACGGGCGATGGCGCGCGCCACAATTTCCTCGTTAAAACACCACAGGTCCTCCAGGCTGCCGCCGCCGCGCCCGACAATCAACAAATCCATCCCGCCGCGGCGGCTAAAGCCGTCTATCGCTTCCGCAATTTCCGCGGCGGCAAGCGCGCCCTGCACGCGAACCGGCGCCAGCACAATGTGCAGGTTGGGAAACCGCCGCGTCAGCACATTCAGAATGTCGCGAATGGCCGCGCCGGTGGGCGAGGTTACAATGCCGATATGGCGCGGCAGCTTCGGCAAAGGTTTTTTGCGCCCTGGCTCAAAAAGGCCTTCCGCCGCCAGCTTGCGTTTCAGCGCCTCAAAGGCGGCCTGTAACGCGCCCTGCCCGGCAGCCTCCAGCGTCAGCGCGATCATTTGGTATTGGCCGCTTTTTTCGTAGACGCTGATCCGCCCGAAAATCCGGATCTGCAAACCGTCGCGCGGCTGAACGCGCAAGCCGCGCTGACTGCCGCGAAACATGACGCAAGCCAGTTGCGCGCTTGCATCCTTGAGCGTAAAATACCAATGTCCCGAAGACGGTTGCCGGAACCCGGAAATTTCGCCCTCCACCCAAACCTCGCCCACTTCGTCTTCCAGAACGCTTTTGATCAAGCGCGTCAGCTCGGCCACCCGGTACACTTTGGCGGCGCCGCGATGAGAGGAAGGCGCGCTGGCGCAAGCTGCATTGTCTTCATTTGCAAACATTGTCATACACTCCTCAATCGCCCATCACTCAGCCCGGAATCCGTGATGAATGCCGGTTATATTTTCTGCTCGGGACCTTGCGACACAAGCGGATTGGCTTTTTTATCAGTCTTGCTGGCACAGGCTTCCTGCGCAGCAAACGTCATCACACTGGCCACCCGTTTATCGAAAGCATAGAGCTCTTGCCGATAAGCGCCCCAAGGATAATCGCGCAGTTCCACAATGCGCGGTATGTTATAAATTAACTTCATCTTCAGCAATTGCGCCGCCGCGGATTGAAGATCGCGCGCCAGGACATAGGTGGGCCACGCCTCAATAGTCAGGGCCAGCATGTGCCATTTCTGCTCCCGGATAAACTGATGCACGGCCGACACCACGCCAAAGTTCATCCGGTCGGCAGCCGGGTGGTTGGCATAATCATGGCCGAGAATCAAGCCATCCGGCTTGACCTTGGCATGATAATCGGCCAGGTCGGCCAGCAACCCGTCATGGGTGTGGATGCCGTCAACATAAATCCAATCAAAGCAGGCATCCGCAAACAGACCGGCGGCAGCCTTGGAATAAGCGCGGTGCAACACAACCTGGCCCCGGGTTGTTTCTGCCGCAAAGCGCTTGGAAACTGAACGATAACGATCCTCAGCTTCCTGATCGTTCACATTGCTCAAATCGGGTTTGTATTCCGGATCATCCTGATGTTCCCAGGGATCAATCAGATGCAAACGCGCCGGCTGGACGCTGCTTAGGATTTGAGCGCTGAATTCGCCTTTGGCCACGCCAATTTCCGCGACCACACCCCCTTTGTTCAGAAACAGCAGCAATTGTTCTCTCACGATGGGCAACAACAGCATAACTACCCGTTCCTTTCCGGCGCGCGGCGCGGCGCCAAATACAGCTCCACAAGCTTCATGTTACAGGCTTCGAGTCCGCAATAATTATCCGCAAACCAAATTGCTTTGCATCTGCGCGCGGCATAATCACGCCCGGCGCTTGTCAACAAGGCATCAAGCGACTGGCCCGGCACGGGAAACAAGGCAAACTCTTCCCAGGCGCATTCTTCCGCAAAAGGCGGATCGGGCAGGTTGACAACAATCGGCACGGTTCCCAGTCGAAGCGCCCAATATAGCAACAAAGGCACATCTTCATACCCATGCACATGCAGATAAAAACGCGACTGCGCAATATGTTTGAGCGCCGCCCGAAACTGCGCGTCGCGCCGTCCCGCCTCCAATGCCGCCAGAGCGGAGCGCCGCAATGGCAAAGAGCGGAGAGATAACCCGGAAGATGGCTTGACGCCCGAGCGCGCCAATGGCTCAACCGCCTGCGCAAAAGACAAATCATCCGTTTTTGTCATGGCGCGGCAGGTTTGAACAAAAGCTTCATCACCCGCCAATGCCAAATCGGCGCCATCCAGCAGGTAAGGAACCGCAATTACGTTCGAGAGGCGATTCGTCTTGCAATCATATTGAGGATAAGGCGTAAAACTGAGCGCGCCGTGTAAATAGAGAAACCCCGGCCGCAGATGCGGAGTACTCATGACAAAACGGTTTTCAGCCGACTTGAATAACGCCGAATATTTGTAGATCAGCGTGTCGTAGTCGCGTTTGGAATTTTGCGGATCGAGATGCCAATAAATAAAATCAGCCTCATCCGGCGCGGACGCCCAAACAACCTGCCATGCGGGCAATGGGTAAAAAGGATGCAATCCCGCTTGCCTCAAACATTCCGGCGCGGCATTCAGCACATGCACACGCAGAAGCTTGTCTTGCCGCCGGGGCGGCGGCGTTACGGAAGACTCGATTGCCTCAACCTGCAATGCCCGGGATTCTTCGGCATATAAGGGGCAACCAATATGCCAGGGACGGCAGGCGCCGTTCCAGTAGTGGACAATATGAACAGGATAGGATTCCGGCAAATTGCGCGTTGTGCCGCGCCAGCGCCCCTGCTCGTCCCTGGCTAAAGCGGTGTAACGCGAACAGGAATTCCAGCCCGGATTGATTTCCGGATGCCGGTAGTCATAGCCTATGCTCCGGAAATAATCGAAGAGCAGCGCCTGATCCTCGCCATTGCATATAAAATGCCGGCCATGCGCGTTAAAACATTGGATGATCAGGTCATAGTCATAGAAGCCTGGATCAGCAACCACTTGCAAGCCGGAGTTCAAGTGCGGAAAAGGCGCCGAGATGCCCAGCAACGTGGTCTGATCATCCACACCAATCCAAGGCTTGTAGTGGCGGCGCGCCCATAAATAGGAAAGGTCTGAAAGCACAAACATATCGGCATCCAGAAAAATAAAAGGCGTTTCAAAACAGGCCAGGTTGTAGAGCTTGACCGCCAAATTGAAGTGGTCATATTCACCCAGATTCCGGCGTTTGGCCGGCTGAACGGACACATTGTCATATCGCGCGAAGAAAGAGCGGAGCACAGGAGGCAATCCCCTGGCGGTCAGAATAACAACCCGCGCATCGGGCGCGTGGAGCCGGACACGTTTCATCCAAATCATGCACATCCGGTTGTATTTCTCATCGTCCGGATAATCCATGATCGTAACCACGGTGGGCGGAGTGTTATCCGCCGGACGGATCACACGGTTCAGCCGAATCATTCCGCCGCCATAACTGCATCCAAGCTTAAAAGCGTCAAAACGACCGCGCTTGCGCAGAAATAAAGTGGCCGGCCGGGCAGTTGTTACCTCAACGGGAACCCAGTCATCAGTAAAACCGTTGTGAACACCCAACTGCGCGCACATGGGTTCCGTCAGCAGCACGGCGTCACAGGCCCGACGGACCTGATCAAGCAATTCACGGTGATTGGATGCCGCCGGCAATGCTCCGACCACACACAGTTCCGGCGCGGCGCCGCCGGCCGGCGGCAAACAGCAAGCAGTGTCGGGGCGGATTGCCGCCAGGACATCTTGCCACGCACTCTCCCCCAGGTGAACCACCCGGTTCACCTGGTTCAAGCGCAGCAACGACTCGATAATCTGTCTGTCGTTCATGCTTCCAACTCTGACTGGCAGATTCTTGATCCGTGATGGTCTTCGC
>CAZMFH010000054.1:0-12935 GCA_964565485.1 uncultured Verrucomicrobiota bacterium
AATGGCTTAACGGGCACTTGCAGGATGAAAACATCAAGGCTTTCGGCATGGAAGACTACGAAATCGGGCGTTTTACAGAGCAATGCCGGCTGTTTTTCAAACGGATCATGCGTGTTGCCCGCGACAAGGCCGCCATTGAGCCCCTGATTGTTTTTATTTCCATCATCGGACTGGCGCTGGTCCTGCTCTATGCGCGCTGGGCAAACATGCCGGCGGAGGATTTTATAACATTTGCCATCGCCATGATGGCGCTTTATGAGCCGGTTAAAAAACTGAGTAAAATTCATCTGCAGATTCAACAGACTTCGGCTTCCGCCGAACGGATTTTTGAAATCCTCGATACGCCGATTTTAATCAAAGACGCAGAACAGGCGGTTGAATTACAGCCGCCGGTAAAAGAACTGCTTTTCGAGGATGTAACTTTTGCCTATGAAAGCCAGCCTGTGCTTTGCGGCATCAAGATGACCGTCAAGGCCGGAGAACGGATTGCGATTGTCGGCGGCTCCGGCGCCGGCAAAACGACGTTGGTCAACCTGATTCCCCGTTTTTATGATGTATCCGGCGGCCGGATTCTGATTAACGGACGGGATATACGTGATTGTACGCTGCAATCCTTGCGCCGCCAGATCGGCATTGTTACCCAGGAAACCATTTTATTTAACGACAGCGTTGCCGCCAACATCGCCTATGGTCATGCGGAAGCTTCGCCGGCCGCAATCGAACAGGCTGCGCGGCGCGCGCATGCTCATGAATTTATCATGAAGATGCCGGAAGGTTACGGCACGATCATCGGCGAGCGGGGCGTTCTGCTTTCGGGCGGACAGTGCCAGCGCCTGGCCATTGCGCGCGCCATCCTGCGCAATCCGCCAATCCTGATTCTCGACGAAGCCACCAGCGCGCTCGACACGGAATCGGAACGGCTGGTCCAGGCGGCTTTGGATGAACTGATGGAAGGGCGCACCGTCTTCGCCATTGCCCATCGTTTATCCACCGTGATTCATTGCGATCGCATCATTGTTCTGGAACACGGACGCATTGTCGAAGCGGGGCGGCATGAAGAACTGCTGGCATTGAACGGAATCTATGAACGGCTTTACAAAATGCAGTTTTCCACAGTCAATCCCACAGAACAACCGGCATAATTCGATCAAAAATCATAAAACAAAGCAGCAAATCATCTGGAGCAAATAATGCAGGAACGACTGGCCGCAGTAATCACAGCAAACGGCGGAGTGGAAACGCGCAAAATGGCCTTGCCTGAACTGAAGGACGGGCAGGCATTAATCAAAACACACGCCAGCCTGATCAGTCCCGGCACGGAAATGAATGGCGTTAAACAACGCCGCGCCAAACCTGATCCCAATGCCAAGGAATGCGTCTTTGGCTATTCCGCCGCCGGCGAAGTTTTGGAAGTGCGCGGCGCAGGAGCGCACCTGCAGCCGGGCATGCGCGTTGCCGCCATGGGCGGCAATGCGGAACACGCCAACTACAGTTGTGTGCCCGTCAACATGCTCCATCCGATTGCCGACAACCTGTCGTACGAACAAGCTTGTTTCGCCTGTCTGGGCGCCACCGCCCTGCAATCAATCCGGCGCGCTCAGCCGGAACTGGGCGAATATGGCGCAGTGCTCGGTCTGGGCATTGTCGGCAACCTTGCCGCGCAACTGGCGCAACTGAGCGGCGCGCGCGTCATGGCCTGGGAAGCCCTCGATTTCCGGATTGAGACTGCGCACAAATGCGGTGTGCGCCAATGCGTAAATTTCACGCGCGTTGACGCCGCTCAAACAACCAACGAATTTTCCGGACCTTACGGACTGGATTTCGGGATCATGGCGTTTGGCGGCGACGCCACCAAAGCCTTTCAGACGCTTTATCAATGCATGAAACTATCCGCCGACGGACACCGCATGGGGCGTGTGATCCTTGTGGGCGGATGCACGTTCTCCGTGCGCGGCGGCGCCAGCCTGGGCAACCTCGACGTGCGCTCTTCGGCGCGCACAGGACCAGGCTATCACGACAAAGCCTACGAATACGGGCGGGATTATCCAGCGGGATTCGTGCAGTTCACCACACAGCGCAATTTGCGTGAAATCACCACCTTAATGGCCGAAAAACGGCTCCTGGTGGAACCGATGATCACGCACCGCCTGCCGCTCGATCAAGCCGGACAAGCTGCCGACATGCTGATTGACCATCCCGATCAAACACTTGGCGTAATTCTGCAAATGACTCACTAAGAGGATTAGTCCCCATGCAAACCACAAAAGCTTATCTTTATGCACCCCACAACCGCCCGCATCCGGACATTCAGGCAAACGTAACCGGACGCATGCCGGCAAAAGCATTGTTACCCATCTTACAGTCCTGGTTAGCCATTGCCGTCCTGACAGCTTTAATGCCAACCGCCTTCGGCAGCGAATTACTTGTAGCCAACTATTCCGGCAACCGGCAAAACATCGAGGTCTTCCGTTCAACGGATTCCGGCAATGCCTCGCCGATCAGATCAATTTCCGGACGCCAAGCGTTGATGGACTGGCCATGGGCAGTGGCCGCTGATGCGCAGCGCTTGTATGTGGCCAACTACACAATGAACGAGACAAACCAGGTTACAATCTATCACCTTGCTGACAGCGGGTCCAACGTGACGCCGGCAGTTACTCTTTCCTGTCCGTTTATTACTCTGGCCCGCGCCATTGCCGTAGATAACGAAAGCATCGTGGTCTGTTCCGCAACCGCCGGCATCTCGACATTCCCGCTCAATGCCGACGGCGCGGTATTGCCGCGTTACCGGATTCATGGCGCCGAATACAGTCTGGACAATCTGGGCGGCATGGCCATGGACGCCAACCATATTTATGCCGGCATCTCTGCGGAAACAGGCGCAATCCATGTTTTTCGACGGACAGACGATGGAACCGTGGCGCCGCAACGGACATTGCGCTCGGCAGCCTGCAACCTGCGAAACATCGGCGCCATGACCGTGGACGCACACTGCCTCTATGTGCTCAATGATCCCGGCACAACCACCAACCAGTGCATTCTTGTCTTTGACAAAACGGCCGGCGGCGAAACACTGCCGCTGCGCCGCATCAAGGGCGCAAACACCCGCCTCTCCGATTCCCGCGGCATTGCCGTGGACGGGCAATACATATACGTTACATCGCACGACCGAACCAGCATCCTGGCCTTTCCGATTCTCTCCGACGGCAACGTGCCGCCGCACCATATTTTGTCCCCGGAATATCCCAATCCATCGCTATACGCGCCATACGGCATTGCGGCGCGGCCTGACACGCCATCCCGCGATACGCCGACACCGGGTCCGCGCATCACCGCCGATGGCATTCACGGAGCGATTACCGTGCCCTACCCAACGCCTTTCACCATTGCCATCAGCGCGGTTGCCGGCGATTATGCCGGAATTCCGGTTGATTGGTTTCTGGTCGCCGTGCCGGATAATGGCGCAACATGGTATTATCTTAAAACGGACGGCACATGGGGCGATTGTCCGGCCAACGCCACGGAAGCCTGCCAAGCGGCGCTACAGGCGCCTTTGAGTGATATTACCCAACCACTGGCCGTTTTAGAGACAGCGCTCACACCGGGCACATATACATTTTATTTTATCATAGATTATCCCATGGACGGCAAACTGAACCTGGCGCAAGACGCTTATCTCGCCGACGCGATCCGGATCAATGTGCAGCCATAGCCGGCCACAGTTGAATCCCGGCGCGTTTGCCGCCGGCTTTGCGGCAGACGCATCCGCGCCAAACCGATGCAATGCGCAATGAATGGAATAAAAAAAACATTCATCTGTCCGGTCTGCGGCGCAGAAGCGCCGGCCAAAGCAGCGGCCTGTCCGGTCTGCGGCGCAGATGAAAACACAGGCTGGAATGAAACCCGAACGACGTATGACGGACTGGACCTGCCGGAACCGGAGTTTGATTATGACGCTTTTATCAAACGCGAGTTCGGCAAACCTCCCCACCCAACCAAGCTGCGCTTTAATCTGCGATTCTGGACGGCCATTATTGCATTGATTCTGGCGCTGGCCATCTTCCTGGCATACGGCAGTTAACCAGTCGCTTCCGGAAAACGCAATTTGACGATTGAAAAATCATCTTCCAACGGACCGGCGCCATGCATTGTGCGCGCTTTATGCAAAAGCTCCGCGATTTCCGATTTGCCGGCGGCGGCGCAATCGGCCATAAATTCGGCAAATTCGCCGAATGTCCACATGGACTGATCAGGACGGGCAATTTCATAAACGCCGTCGCTCAGCAGGAACAAACTGCTGTCCGGCGCGATCAGATGGGTCTCGGTCTGATAAACCGTTCCGGTCATACCGCCCAACACCATGCTTGGCTTGCCCAACTCACAAACAAGCGTATGGCCTTTCGACCCACTATTAATCAACAAGGCCGGCGGATGCCCCGCGCTGGCATAGGCCAGCATCCTTGTCGAACGCGTATAAACGCCATACCAGATTGTAAAATACATATTGTTATGATCTTCCATCTGAAAAGCCTCATTCAACCTCGTCAGCATCGCGCCCGGTTCCCAAAAATCAGTCTGCGGCAACGCCCGCGAACGCAGCACATTCATGGCCGAAATGGAAAGCAAAGCCGCGCCCACCCCGTGGCCGCAAACATCCAGCAAAAACATACAAAACCGGTCATCGTCCAGCCAATGATAGCCAAAAGCGTCGCCACCCAGTGAAGTAGAGGGAATGAACCGCCAGTCAGCGCGCACTGAGCCCTGTTCCAAAGGCGCAGGCAAAAGCGATTGCACATAAGCCGCAGCTTCGGCCAACTCGGCCGCCAACGCCTTTTGACTGGCCAGCAAAGCCTGAAAAGCTTCGTTGCGCTCCAGAAAATTAATATAGCCCCGCGAGTGATAACGAATGCGCGCCACAAGCTCAAGCCGGTCCGGCAGTTTGACCAGATAATCATTGGCGCCCAAAGCAAAGGCTTCCGCCTTGGTCGTCGGTTCCTCCCGGGTTGAAAGCACAATCAAAGGCGTATTCTGCAAGCCAGGCTCGGCGCGGTAGGATTTCACAAGCGTCAATCCGTCAATTTCCGGCATAACCAGGTCCTGCAAAATAACGGTGGGCGCCAACTCACGCGCCATTTGCAAAGCTTCGGACGGCTTATTGCAGTAATGAAAACTTATATCAGCTTCTTGCGCCAGCATCCGGCGCACAGCCTCGCCAATCATGGCCTGATCGTCAACCAAGAGCACTTTAACAGCATGTTGCGGTAAAACTGTTTTGAAAGAATTTACGTCTGTGTTTTCCATAAGCGCTCCGCTTGTTTTTCAGGTTATGGCCTCCGGCGCCTTCAACCACTGCAAAATGGCGGGCGCAATTTCATTTAAAGGCAGAATTTTCTCCGCCGCCTTCAGTTCGGCCGCCGCCCGCGGCATGCCGTACACAACGCAAGTATCCTCATCCTGCGCCAGGGTATGCCACCCGCAGCGCCGCAAGGTCAGCAACCCATTGCCGCCATCCCGGCCCATTCCCGTCAATAAAACCGCCACACCGGGCGACGCCCAATGCGCGGCAACACTGCCAAAAAAGACATCAACAGACGGACGATAAAAACATTCCTGCGGCTCACGCCGGTATGCAAGCGCGCCATCCTGCTGCAAGACCAGGTGGTCGTTCGTGCCGGCCAGCCAAACATGCCCAGCCAACGGACGGCAACCCGAATCGGCCACCCTGACCGGAAGCGCGCAATGCGTGCCCAGCCAGCGCGCCAGATCAGCGGCAAACTCCCGGTCAATATGCTGAATGATCACCATGGCCGCATTGAACGACGCCGGCAAACGCGCCAAGATATCCGCCAATGCCGCCGGCCCGCCGGTGGACGCGCCCAAAACGACAAGCGGCAGACAAGCCTTGTGATCCGGCAAACAATGCGCCCCAATCTCCGCCGCCGGACGCGCCTGCTTCGGCGCCGCGATCAGGCGGCGAATGATCGCTATTTTGTGCAAAAGCGCCTGAGCGCCGGACAGTTTGCCGTCCGCGCCCAGAACCGGCGTATTGACCGCATCCAAAGCGCCGTGGCCCATGGCTTCAAAAACCAGGCTCATATTGCCGTCCACCGTGGCGGTAACCACCAGCACCGGACATGGTGAATCCCGCATAATCAGCCGCGTGGCCTCAGCGCCGTTCATAACCGGCATGATCAAATCCATGAGGATCATATCGGGCCGGTCATCCGCACATTTGGCAACCGCTTCAGCGCCGTCGCGCGCCACCCAGGCAACCGTATAATCAGGATGGCTGCGCACAACACGCCTTAAAGCTTCCACAGCCAGCAGCATATCATTAACAATCGCTATACGCATGGTTCCCCGATCAAATCAACAACCGTCTTTAAAAACGTTTCATCATGAAAACTGCTTTTGGTGAGATAATTATTCGCGCCCGCCTCAAGCCCGCTCAAGCGATCCTCCGCGCGGTCTTTGTAGGAAACCATGATCACGGGCAACGCCTGCAAGCGGGCATCGCGCCGGATATTCCGTACAAGCTCAATGCCGTTCAGGCGCGGCATATCAACATCGCTTACCACAAGATCATAACGGCCCATCCGCAGCGTGTTCCAGGCATCCATTCCGTCCACTGTTACATCCACCTTGTAACCGCGATTCTCCAGCAATTTGCGTTCCATTTCGCGCACCGTGATCGAATCATCCGCAACCAGAATATTTTTGAAGGTTTTGCCGACCGCCGCCTGTTCCTCCGTCTGAAGCCGCTTGAGGTGTCCGCCGGCAAGCAGATTGGCAATACTGCGCACAAGATCTTCCGTATCGAGGATGATCACAGGCGCGCCGTCATCCAGCAAGGAAACCGCGCTAACATCGCGCACCTTGCCCAGCCGCGCATCCAGCGCGCGCACCACCAGCTTGCTCTCGCCGACCAACCGGTCAACCACCAGGCCGTAGAAACCGGAACGATCCCCGATCACCACAACCGGCCACGATGCCCGGCCACCGGCGCTGCCCGGCAATTCGAGCGCCTCACGCGCATCCACCAACCCAACCTGCCGTTCATTCAAAGTCAGAAAACGCCGACCCTCGATCGTCCGGATATCTTCCGGCAATACGGTTGCCAGACGCTCAATGCGTGTCAACGGAATCGCATACGGAACATCCGCAATCTCCACCAGCAAGACACGCAACACCGAAAGAGTAACGGGAAGCTGCAAATGGAATTTTGTGCCGGCGCCGGGCAAACTCTCCGCGCGCACCAATCCGCCCACATCCTGGGTCAGATTGCGAACAACATCAAGACCTACACCGCGCCCGGAAATTTCGGTAACCGCTTCGCTGGTGGAAAAGCCCGGCAAAAAAAGAAAATCCAGCAATTCCGCGTCAGTCAAACGCCCGGCCAGCTCTTCCGTACTCAAACCGCGCGCGACAATTTTACGGCGGATACGCTCCAAGTCTATGCCGCGTCCGTCATCGGCAACAACCACATGCAACAGCCCGGCCTGATGCCGTGCCTCCAACTTAAGCAAACCTTCCGGCTGCTTCCCCTGCGCCTGCCGCTCTTCCGGCGTTTCCAGGCCATGATCGAGCGCATTACGCAAAAGCTGCGTCAACGGCGCTTCCAGTTTGTCAAGAATTTCGCGATCCACACCCGTGTTCTGTCCAACCAGCTCGAAACGGACCTTCTTGTTCAACCGGCGCGCCAAATCACGGATCATGCGCGGAAACCCCTGCGCGCCGTCGGCAAACGGCCGCATGCGACTGACCAATCCTTCCCGGTACAACCGCTCGGCCAAATCCGCAGACCGCCGCGCAAACGAATCGAATTCCGCCTGGCAGCGCCCGACAAGCTGACGGCAATCATCCAGCCTGCGTCGCAATGCAACCGTCCGTTCAGCCGGCTGGTTTTCCGTCCGAGGCGTATCCGGCATGGCGCAGACCTGCTCGCACAAACGCGCCAGTTCGTTCTGATGTTTTTTAAGCTTCTGCAATTCGGCGGCAAAAGGCTCAAGCCAGCGCGTTTGAACCATATATTCGCTCATCATGCCAAGCATACGATTCAGATTAGCGGCAGAAACCCGTACGGCGCGTTCCAATTCCTCCGAACCGGCGGAAAGAAGTTCCTGTTCAGCCTTCCCCGAAACACGGGCGCAGACGGCGGCAGACGCAACCGGCGCAATATTTTCCGCAGGCAACGGAGCCTGGGGCGCCGGCGAAGCCGCAGCCGCGCCGGATCTGATCGCCTGCAAACGAGCCAGCAAATCATCAAGCGCCGCCTGCCGCGCAAGCTGCCAGGCATCCATTTCCGCTTCCGGCACACGGGCAATTTGCAAGAGCATATCCACGCCGCCCAAACAAACATCCACCGCCGCCGGACTGATCATGACCTCCCCTTTTTGCGCGGCGACAAAACAATCCTCCAAAGCGTGGGCAATTTTGACGGCGGCATCGCGATTAACAATGCGCGCTGCGCCCTTCAAGGAATGCGCCGCGCGCATGATGGCCGCCAGACGCCCGGGACTGCCGGGTTCCTGCTCAAGCGCCAGCAAACACTCATTCAAAATGGCCGTCTGCGTCTCCGCTTCCTGCCGGAACAAATCCAGCATGGAAAAAGAACTTAAATCCTGTTCGCCGGATGCCTTCATATTGTCCGATTCAATTTACCCCAAAGCTTTGGTTAAAGCGTGCAAAACCAGTTCCTCATCGAGCAGCCCGATTGCGCGCCCATGCTCCTCAAGCATGCCGCGCGTGAAGCGCGGAACAGCATGCGCCACCGTGGCCGGCACTTCCCGAAGCGCGCCGTGCTGATAACGGCAGAGCCCCATGACCTCGTCCACGGGAAAGGCAAACGCGAACCGATCCTTGTTCGCCACAATCAAACGCGGCAAAACATGCGCATCCGCCGGCCCGGCCAGGGTCAATCCAAGCAAATCGGCCAACGAAAAACACAACAATAGTTCGCCGCGCACACCGGTTAAGCCCAAAAATATCCGCCCGGAACGGTGCGGCACAGGCCGAACCGGACGCAAGGCCACTATCTCCACACAAAGGCGCGCATTCAGCGCCAGCCATTCCGCGCCGATTCGAAAAACCACTGCGGCATCGGTCAATCCGGCAGCAACTTCCTCCGTCCCGGCCAGCAACCCGGTCCATTCCCCAAGATATCCGGAAGGCGCCGGACGATCCAGCGAATCAAGCGCGCCCTGTTCGAATTTGGAACAGTTCCGGCAATGAATATGCCGGGCCAGTTCGGAACAGGACTTGTCTCCGCGTACACCGATCCGATTCCAGCAATCATCAATTTTATTGACGCTCATCTGGTCGCTCCGGATTGTGCACGGACGCGTTCGGCGCGGCCACGCAAACGTTCGGCGCCCGCTTTGTCGCCACGCCGCTCCTCTAACAGCGCAAGATACGTCAAGGCCTCATCAAAATCAGCATTGAGATACAGCGCCCGGCGCAAACATTCTTCTGCCGCCGGCAACTGCCCACCGGCCGCCCTGATCAGCGCCAAAATGAAATGGGCTTCGGCAGACTGCGGATGATCCCGCAAAAAACTTTCACACATCCCCGAGGCTTCCGCCAAACGCCCCTGATCGGCCAAAATACGAATATCATCAAGGAACGCCGCCGGCCGACCGGACGCCGGCGAAAGATTGAGCGTAACCGGGACAGATCGGCCAGCCAAATCCGCAGGACAAGCATTTTGGGTAAAAAGAGGCTGCCCGGCGGAAGCGGCTGCGCCGGACGCAACGCAATTGATCTTGGAGGACAGCGGCGCCGAAGAAAACTCCGTCGCCTTGCGAAGCGAGCCATTCTTGTAATAGGCAAAAGCTCCGCCATGCCGGACCGGTTCATAACGGCTGGTCAAGAGAGACATCATTTCGGCATGCCCGACAAACAGCAACCCATCCGGCTTGAGCAAACCATCAAGCGCAGCAATAATTTTCCGGCGCGCCTCGGCATGCTGGTAAATAAGCAGATTGCGGCAAAAAATCACATCATAGGCAGATCCCGCGCAACATTCCGGCAGATTCATGATATTGCCGCGTATAAACCGGATACCGGCGCGGAAATCGGAATTGACGATCCGGTCAGCGCCCTCAAGCGTGAAACAACGCTCATAAGCCGCCGGCAATCCGCCTTTAAACGAACCGGGGCCATAAATACCTTTGGCGGCCTTGCTCAGCAAAGCCGGATTGATATCCACCGCGTCAATCCCGTAGCGCTCAGGCAAAAGCCCCGCAGACTGAAGCGTCATGGCAATCGAATATGGTTCCTCGCCTGACGAACAAGGCACACTCAGCACCCGCAACCGCTCGCCGGGATGCGCCGCCAGCCAAGTTTCCCGAAGGCGCCTGGCCAAAAAAACAAAAGGCTCGCGATCGCGGAAGAACCAGGTTTCCGGCACGACAATCATTTCAATCAGTTTTAGCGATTCCTCCGGCATCAAGCGCAAATGCTCAAGATAATCGCTTGCGCCGGCAAAACCGTCGGCGGCCATACACCTCCGAACGGCATCGGCAACAGCCCGCGCGCCAAGCGCATGCGCATCCAGACCGATCAAATCAGCCAGCCATTTTTCAACGGTTTCTGCCGTCATGATACCAAGCGCTCCGGTTCGATAAACAGCAATTGTTCCAGTTCCGCCGGCACCAGCCGCGTCATAAAAACCCGCTGTACAAATCCAGTCCCCCGCGCCGCCAAACCGCCAAGACCTGCCATCCCTGCCTGCGCAACACCGGCCTGCTCGAAATCGGTTTCCGCCAACTCCATGGCGCTCGTTACTCTTTCGGCCAGAATCCCGATCATCCGCTGCCGCGCATCGTGGCCGGCATAGTTTGCCAGAATAATCCGCGTACTCAGCCAGGCAACGCTTGGCGCGCCGCCCATCAGCAGGCTAAAATCAATGACCGGCACCGCCGCGCCATGATAATTGGCAAGCCCCGCCAGGCAGGCCGGCGCGCTGGGACAAGCGCGCAGCTTGACATGAGGAATCACCCGCGCAACCAGCCGCGCCTCCAGAGCATAACCGGCATTACCTACCTGAAAGATCACAAACAGCATAAGGCTTTTAGGCTTCCGTTAGACTTTAAACCGGGCCGCTTCCTGCTGCAGTCCGCGGGCAGCCTCCTTCAATTGTTCGGTGGCCTCATTAAACTGGCGCAACGACTCCCTGGTCTGATGCGCGCCTTCGCTTAACTGCGTCATGGCCTCGCTGATCTGACGCGCGCCCGCCGACTGGGCCTGCATGCCTTCATTTACCGATTCAAAGCGCGGCGTCAGAATTTTAACCTGCTCAATAATCCGCCCCAACCGCGCGCCAATCCCGCTGACCGCATGCACGCCCTGCGAAACCTCGCCGCTAAACTTGTCCATCTCCATGACCCCTGCGGTTACGGATGTTTGCATTTCCCGAACAGTCTGGTCAATCTCGAGCGAAGCCACAGCCGTCTGATCAGCCAGACGCCGGATTTCACGCGCCACAACCGAAAAGCCCAGGCCATACTCGCCGGCTTTTTCCGCCTCAATCGCGGCATTAAGCGAAAGCAGGTTTGTCTGATCGGCCACCTTTGTGATCGTGGTAACCATATTGTTGATGGCATTGGCTTTCTCGTTGATCACCGCCAGACGCGCGGATATGGCGGAAGTCGCTCCGGCAAGCTGACGCATGGAGCCTTCCATTTCCGCCAGACCGGTTCGTCCGGTATCCGCCAGGCCTTCGGTTTCGGCGGCTATATTCTTAACATCCTGCATTGTCCGGACCAGCTCCTGCGAAGAAGACGAGATTTCCTTGACCGCCGCGGTAACTTCCGTAGTGGAAGCGCCAAATTCAGCCACGGAAGCTTCCTGCTGGCGCGAGGCTGCGGCAATTTCCGTGGCGGTGGAAACCAGTTGCACACTGGAACGCTGAACCTGCCCGACCAATGCCGCCAGGCGTTCGGCCATAACCGAAACAGCGGCAAAAAGCCTGGAGGGCTCGTCCTTCGTTTTGTTGCGCATGGCCGGCTGCATTGCCCCAATCGCCTGGCGCGCCTCCGCCAGGTTGCCGTCGGCAATGATTTTGGCCACGCCAACAAGCTTGTTGATCGGCCCGGCAATTGCAGCGCCAAGCAAAAGCGCCGCGACAATGGCCAGCAGCAGAACGAGCAAGCCCCCCAGCGGTCCGATCAGTAAAAGCCGGTTCACAGCGGCATTCAGATGCAGCAGCGCGGCATAATTGTCATCCTCATACATACCGGCGGCAATAACCCAGTCCCAGGCCGGAAAATAAGTTACCGCAGCCGCTTTCATGCGCGGCTCCGGCTCGCCTTTATTCTGCCAGGGATAGCGCTCATAGGCGATCGAACCGTTCGTTGTCGCCATGCCTTTGGCAATGATTTCGCGGATGCAATAATTGCCGTCCGGATCCTTCGCATCCCAAAGATCATCGCCGTCATTTGCGCCGCCTTTGGAAATGATATAACGCCCGCGCTGGTCGCCCAGTCCGCCAAGAACATAAACATAGCCGGTTTTCCCGACCGCAATGGAAAGAATGGTTTCGCGCAACTCACGGCTTGCATCATTGAGATTAAAACCGACATACAACATGCCCACAACCCGTTTTTTTGCCGGAGAATCCCAAAGCGGCTCGTAGGCAGCCGCATGCCACTGATTTAAAACCCTGGCGCGGCCGATGTAGGTTTCGCCGCGCAAAACGGCGGACAAAACCGGTGTTTCCACGCCCGGCGCGGCATGGCGGGCGATGAAAGTGCCGATGGCGCGGGCGCCGTTCTCATCCGGCACCGTCGTAGCCACTCTCAACATGTCGCCGTCTTCGTTCATGCGCTGGAAAATAGCGCAGTAACACTGCGCGTATTTGCCGACAACATCAACCACCGGACTAGGCTCATTGAAATCGGCATTGGGCATCAGCGGCGTTTGTCCCAAAAGCAGGC
>CAZMFH010000055.1:0-8986 GCA_964565485.1 uncultured Verrucomicrobiota bacterium
ACTACGCGGGGGCAAGATACGTTGCAAGCTTTGTCCGCGGCAATGCATTGTGGCCGATAAAAAACGCGGCTACTGCCGCGTACGTGAAAACCGGGACGGACGTTATTATTCGCTGGTTTACGGCCGACCCTGCGCGCGCAATCTTGACCCAATCGAAAAAAAACCTTTTTTTCATGTTTATCCGGGCAGCCGTTCCTTCTCAATTGACACCGTCGGCTGCAACATCGCCTGCAAATTTTGCCAGAACTGGGATATTTCCCAGGCCGGGGCAAATGAGATCACAACGGACTATCAAGCGCCGGAAGCCATTGCGCAACAGGCCCAAGCCGCCGGCGCGCGCACAATCTCCTACACCTACACGGAACCGACGGTTTTTTTTGAATACATGCGCGATTGTGCGCAAGCCGGCAATGCGCTCGGCATCGCCAGCGTACTGGTCAGCAACGGCTTTATTGACGCCGCCGCCCAGGCAAAACTTTTACCGCTCCTAAAAGCCGTCAAGATAGATTTAAAGGCCTTTACGCAGGAATTTTATCAAAACATCTGCGACGGGCTCCTGGAACCGGTCAAGGCCAGTCTGAAACGCATTGCGCAAGCGCAAGTCTGGCTTGAAATTGTCGTTCTGCTGATTCCGACGCTGAACGACAACTCCGATGAAATAAAACGCATGTCCGCCTGGATCGCGAACGAGCTTGGACCAGATATTCCGCTGCACTTTTCGCGTTATCAGCCGATGTTTAAAATGCGCAACATTCCGCCCACTCCGCCGGAAACACTGCGGCGCGCGCAACAAATTGCGCTGGCGGAAGGTTGTCGCTTCGTTTATATCGGCAATGCGCCCGGCGCCGACGCGCAGGCCACTGTCTGTCCGCACTGCCGCGCCACAATCATCCGCCGTTATGGTTACCGTATTCTGGAAAACAATATCGTTCAAAACGCATGCCGTCATTGCGGCAAAACAATACCGGGTGTTTGGGAGTAAGAATGAAAAAGAACATTTTGATTGCAACTCTGCTCGCTTTTGCCGTTCTGCGCGCCGGCAGCGGCGCGGAATCAGTCGGCGAAGCGGTTTTAATCCAAGTTACGCCAAACAACCGCGCCGCGGACAAAATGCCCTTGATTGAAGCGGTGGAAAACGGCAATCTTGAGCAACTGAAATTTCTGGTGGAAAACGGCGCCAATGTCAATGAACAGGGCGCCGGCGGTGAAACGCCGCTGATGAGCGCGGCGCTCGGTGGTTCGCTCGCAATAGTTGAATTTTTGGTTGCCAAAGGCGCCAATGTCAACGCGGCGACAAAGAACGCCAAAGCGCCTTTGATATACACAGCCGTTGGCGGCAAAAAACGTGATTTTGGAGTTTTGCTTGTTGATTGCGACAAGAACGCAAATGACCAAAGACAAATCGGGATTACCCCGCTTATGCTGGCCGTTGCCGGCAATCAACGCGCAATTGCCGAATTTCTGACGGCCAAAGGCGCCAATGTCAACGCGCAAAACGGCTACGGCGAAACACCGTTAATGCAGGCTGTTCAAAACGGGGAGATTGAGATGGTTCGTTTTTTGGTTCAAAAAGGCGCTAATGTCAACGCGCGCGACAAAAACCGCGCAACGCCGCTGAGCATGGCTCTGCGCGCGCAAAATCAGGAAATCTTGGATTACCTCAAAATGCGCGGCGCGAAACCGTAATATCGCCAATCATGCGGAAGCGATGATTTTCCGAACAAGATCGAGCAGATTCTGCATTTGAAAAGGCTTTAAAAGCACACCGGCAAAGTGAAATTCCTGCCAATTAACCATGGCCGGATCGTCCGTGCGTCCGCTGGCAATAATGGCTTTTACGGCCGGATCAAATTCGCGCAAAGCCGCCATGGTTTCGCAAGCGCCCATTTGGCCGGGAACAGTCAAATCCAGAATCACCGCATTAAAAGGCCGTCCGTTTTGCCGGGCTTCCTTGTAAACACGAACGGCTTCCGAGCCGTTGTTCACCGCCACCACGCGGCAGTCAATATGCTCAAGCATACGGGACAGCAGACGCTGCACATCCTCATCATCATCCATGATCAGAATGCTGCCGCCGGCGCGGGCCACGTTTGCGGCCTCTCCGCTTTTGGAGGCAAGCGGAGGAACAGCCGGGAGATAGACAGAAAAGCGCGTCCCCTGCCCCGTAACAGAATCAACAACAATATTGCCGCCGCAACTTTGCGCTGAAGCATGGGCAGCCGCCAGCCCGGCGCCAAGCCCATCATTATCAACCGCAAAACCGGGCTCGAACAACCTGCCGATTGTATCAGGATCAAATCCGGCGCCGGTATCGGCAAAAACAATCCGGATATACCCGCCGCAGGCAAGTCCAATTGGATTATCAGCCTGATCCATCAGAATGTTCGCAGCGCTTATCTGAAGCTTGCCGCCCAGCGGCATCATCCGCAAGGCATTCATGACAATATTCTGAACAATCCGGCCAACCTGCCCGGCATCCGCCTCGCAATGCCAGAGATCATCAGGCAGCTCAAAAGCAAAATTACAAACCGAACCTTTGAAAAGAAAACGCACGGATTCCTCAAGCATGCGCTTCACTTGCGCCGTCTGTTTGACCGGCGTGCCTTCCTTGCTGAAAGTAAGGATTTGTTGCGTCAGCGATTGCGCGCGGCGCGCCGCCTCTTCCGCCATATCCAGCAGTTCGACAAGTTCGGCGGAAACGCTGGAATCGAGCATGCTCCGCGCCAGCGCCAAACTGCCGCCAACCACCATGACATGATTATTAAAATCATGGGCAATCCCGCTGGCTACACGCTCAAATATCTCCAACTGCTGCAATTTCTCGGTTATCCGGCGCGACTCGCGCTGCAGCGTCAAATCCCGCAAAAAGACCATGGCGCCGGCAAAAGCGCCATCCGAACCGCGCAAGGGAACGCTTTTAAGCTGCGTCATGACCGCATCACCCAAACGCGAAAGCACAACCCCCTCGACGGCAAAGCAAACGGCTGCAGCGGAAGTTAATTCGGCCAGCTCCAAACGCGCGCCGCCGGCATGGCGGACAAAGTGCAGCACTTCCGTCAAAGGCCGGCCAAGCGCTTCCGGCTCCGGCCAACCCGAGAGCCGGGCAGCCTTTTCGTTCAACAAGCGCAATGCGCCCCGGTCATCCACAAGCGCAACACCATCTTCAACATAACGCAAGAGAGCGCGCAGCATGCCGTGATCAACATCCTCGCGACACAATTTTGCAACCTCTCCGCCACCGGAAACCTGACAGCCATCTGGTGGAGTTGGAACGCTCATAAAATGGACACCCGCAAGAAACAATTTCTCAGGCAATCACATCAATCAAATGCGTTTTGCCGGCATTATCCGGCCCGGATGCTGCAGCAGAAGCCGACGAGCCATCCTTTCGACCGGCAAACTCCTCTCCGGCAATCTTTTGCGCAGCCGGACTAAGTTTAACGGAATCCTCGCCCTGGTCAATCACCAAACCAGTCAGCGGATCGGCAGGCGCTTCCGGCCTGGCTTCTTGTTGGCCGGACGAATTATCAGCCAAAGCCCCGTTAGACCCGCGATTGCCGCCTTGATCCGGATCCATCTTCAACACACGCTGCGAATTATCAATTCTGCGCTCACTCGGCTGCGCCGAGACATTTAAATAATCCACATTATTCAACATGGGACATCCCTCCTTTAAATATGGAATCGCCCTTGTTGTTCGATTTCGATGCCTTTGCCTATCGGCTCATTGCGCCTTAAACCCCGCGTTTTTGCAGCAAAGCCCGCAATTTAAGCACAGCCATGGCATGGATCTGACAGATCCGCGCCGCCGTCACCTCATAAACCTCGGCAATCTCGCTCAAACGCAGTTCCTGAAAATAGAACAAATAGAGAACTTGCTGTTCACGCACCGACAAAGCCAGAAAAGCCTTGCGCAGATGGACGCGCATTTCATTGCGCGCTGCAATTTCATCCGGAGCAAGCGTCTGCACATCAGCCAGAATGTCCTTGAGCGACAAAGGATTATCATCCTGCTGCATGACATTCTTGTCCAAGGACAAAAACGGCTGCCCCTGCGCCAAAGCGGCCGCAAGTTCTTCCGGCGAGATTTCAAGAACATGCGCCAAGTCTGCCTCGCCGGGTGGAGCGTGATGCTTGATCTGCCAATCGCAGATTGCCTTTTCGATACGCTGCAGCAAGGCGCGCGTCGAGCGGGAAACATGGTCCATGGCGCGCAACTCATCCATTACCGCGCCTTGAATGCGCGGACGGGCAAATGTTTCAAACTGCACGCCATGCGCCGGATCAAAACGATTAATGGCGTTATACAAACCAACCAGCGCCGACTGCAAAAGATCGGCCACATCAACGTGCGGCGGCAGACGGATGGAAATGCGCTCAAGCACACGATGCACCAGCGGCGTATATGCCTCCATCAGCCCGTTCAGCGCAGAGCCGGAACCGGCCGCGCGCCAAAAATCATTCCAAAGCTCGCTGTGTTCAAGCCCGGCAATATTCGCATCAACAGTTTGTTGTTGTAAAACAGGCATCCGGCTTGCCCCTTCAATAACACTCAGTCCAAACGGATCCGCCAAGCAGGCCCAGCCCCGCATTGCTCAAGCGCATGCGCTCAAGGCTTCTGCATGCGTTCGGCTTCCTTTGTCCGCATAGCTTTATTGTGTTCCATAATACGCTGCGCAATGAATTGACGCAACACATTTGCGAGAAAACGGAAAAAAAAGATCACGACAACCGTTGTTACAATCATGATAATCGCGGCCCGGCAGAGCGAAACGCCGGCGGCCACGCCGCGGACATACCCAATGACAATCGCAACCAAAAAAGCAATCCCGCCAATGGCGGTGGCCAACCTGGTCAAAATGCGATTCATGCATCCTCCCCGGTCTTGCCGGCCGACAAACTCATCCCCGCCAGCGAATCAAAAAAAGCCCGGCTGTCTTGAAGATGGGCGCGCGCCTGATGATGATGCGCAAAATCACGCGCAAGCAGACGCAAACTTTTGGCCGCCTCCGAACCTGCCGCGAAACGCGGCACAGGGATGCCGGCGCGAATCGCATCTCCCACAACACGCTCGTAGACGACAATACCGGACAAACGCGCCGCCAACCCCAGAAATTTCGTCGCCACAGCATTCAGGCGCGAAGCAAGCAAACGCCCTTCCTCCTGCGAATGCACCATATTGACAATCAATGAAAGCGCCGGCGGCGCGGCTTGCCGGCCAAGCACTTTGATCAGCGAATAAGCGTCCATGATCGAAGTCGGCTCATTGGCCACGACAACAGCCACTTCCGGCGCCGTGGCCAGAAAAGTTGTCACCGCGCTGCCGATGCCGGCGCCAACATCAATAATCAAAAAATCATATTGTCCGGCAAAGACAATCAATTCATCAACAAACATCTGCTGCCGGGCGCGCCCGAGATCGGCCATTTCGGCCACACCCGTCGAACCGGCCAGAACATCAAAACCATCCGGCGCACTGATAACAGCATCCGGCAATTTGTGATTGCCGAAGATGACATCCTGCATGGTAATTTTCGGATCGAGCCCCATTTGAATATCAACATTGGCCAGCCCGAGATCGGCATCCACCAGTAGAACACGAAATTTCATTTGCGCCAGCGCGCAGGCCAGACCGACGGAAATCATGGTCTTGCCGACGCCACCCTTGCCGCTCCCGACGGCAATGCACCGCAAACGCGACAAAAACCGGCTTGCCGGAGCGGACGCGCCGGACGCCTGCTGTAGCGCTGAAGCCTGGTCATTCAATTTGAGTTCTCCCGGTTGGGCGCGAGCAGAGCGGCCATTTCGGCCGCGCGCGCCTCATGCAAATCCTGGGGCACGCGCTGACCGTTTGTCAAGAAAACAATCGGCATATCCTCTTCGGCGGCGGCAAAAGTAAGCACATCATGGCGGCGTGTTTCGTCCAGCTTGGTGATCACCAAACGCGTCAAACCGCCGGAACGGAAGTTGCCGATCAAACCCGGCACTTCGCACCGCTCCCAGGTTGCCGGAATCAGCAACAACGTCGTACAGCGCCCGACTCCGTTCAGGATGCCGTGCAACGCTTTTAATCCGCTCTCATCATGCTGGCTGCGCCCGACAGTATCAATTAAAATCACGTCCTTATCCGCGAAAGCGCGAATCGCCCGGGCAGTCTCGGCGGCGGAAAACGCAATTTTCAATTCCAATCCGAGCAAAACGGCATACTCCCGGATTTGATCAACGGCGGCCACCCGGTAAGTATCCGTGGTAATGACGCCGACTTTCAGGCGCGCGCCGAGACTCCAGCGGGCGGCAAGTTTGGCCAGGGTGGTTGTCTTGCCCGCGCCAGTCGGGCCAGTCAGGGCAATGACGTGCGGTCCATCCTCGCCTTTAAGCGGGAAATCGGCGCAGGCTGGGATCAACGACGCCAGCGCGGCGCGGCGCGCGGCGGAATCGCCCATCTGCCAAAAATCCGGATAGCGCTCCAAAAGCATCCCGATAAAGCGCGGATCCCAGCGCGCAGCGAATTCCGGCACGGACGTGTCTCCGTCCGGCGAAACGCCAACCAAACCACCGCGCGACATACCTCTGATTTCCGCGCGCAGCGCGAGCAGCTCTTTTTCCAGAACCGTCAGTTTTTCGGCGCTGACTTCCGACAAGTGGCGGATGCCCTCCGATTCCAGCAACCTGGCGACAGCATGCCGGTCGCCGGCATCATCGCTGGCGACGGCAATCACCTCATGCTGTTCGCCGCGCAAAAACGAAGGCACAATCCCCTTCAAAACAGACGGACGGGTGGTGTTGATAATCACGGCATCATCACCCATTTCGCGCTGGATGGCCTCATAAATACGCTCAAGCGACGGACCCTTAAAACTTCTTATTTTCATGCTGTACCATTATTGAGCGAAGAATCCAATTCCGCATTTTGCGGCGCCGGAATCAGTTCCAGAATTTCAACTTGGACGGAATCCGGAATTTCCGCAAAAGACAAAACCGCCGTATCCCAAAGAGAATGCATGATCAGTTGCCGCACCAGCGGGCGAATCGCCGGCGCGCACAGAATAATCGGCTCAAACCCCTTGCTGCGCGCAGCTTGAACGGTTTTTTGAACCTTCTGCAAGAAATCGCGCACCAGCGCCGGATGCAGGGGCGGCGCGCCGGCGGAAGCGCCGTCTCGATTGGCCGCCGCCTTGATCATGTTTTCAAGATCCGGAAAAAGTCCCAAGGCCTTCAGCGAACCGTCGGGCATCACATAGGAACGCGCGATATGCGGCCCCAACGCGCGGCGCGCATATTCGACAAGCTGCGCGACATCCTGTGTTTTGGATGCGTAATCGGAAAGGGTTTCGACAATCACGGCCATATCCCGGATGGAGACCTTTTCCCGAAGCAAGCCCTGCAGCACGCGATGGACGCTGCCAATGCCCATTTTGGCCGGAAGCAGCTCGAGGACGGCGGTCGGATGAGTTTCCTTCAGGTGTTCCAGCAAGGTGCTTACATCCTGGCGCGTCAGAATATCGGCGGCATGGCGCTTGGCCACGGCGGAAAGGTGGGTTGTGATAACCGTGGCGCAATCCACCATGGTCAACCCTTTTAACTCCGCCATATCACGTTTATCTTCCGGCACCCAATAGGCATTAAAGCCGAAAGCCGGCTCTTTGACCGGCAAATATCCCGGCAACTTGACCTCTCCTCCCGGGTCAATGGCAAGCAGACAACCGGGCTTAACCGAACCGGAAGCCACATCCAGACCGCGGATTTTGATGCATTAATCATTGCTCTTGAGGCTGATATTGTCCCGCACATTGACCGGCGGCAGAATCAGACCAAGCTCCTCGACCAATTGCGAGCGGATGGCGCCAATCCGTTCAATCAATTTGCCGCCCTGGTTGCGATCCACCATCGGCACAAGCCCAAAACCGACTTCAACATCCATGGGCGAAACCGTCAGCACGTTTTTAAGGCCGGCGGCATGCGCCGGCAAAATTTCCGGTTTTTGCCTGCCGGCGGGAAGCTCCCTGGCGGATTTGTCATCCGCAGCGCCGGCAGCGGCCGGCGTACTTCCCGAAGGCTCCTCCACGCGATTGCGAATGGCATAACCAATTCCGCCCATTGTCGAAGCCAGCATAATAAAAGGAATAAACGGCATTCCCGGAACAAGCGCAATCAAGCCAAGAATCCCGCCCGTAATCATGAGCTGCCGCGGACGAAAAAACAATTGTTTGGTAACCTCGGTGGCAAGATTGTCGCCGGAAGCCGCCCTGGTGACCATAATACCGGCCGCCGTGGAAATAATAATTGCCGGCAACTGCTGCACCAAACCATCGCCGATTGAAAGCAGCGTGTATCTGGCCGCCGCCGCGCCGGCCGTCATGCCCTTTTGAATAACACCGATGAAAAAACCGGCGCCGATATTGATGGCCGTAACGATCAGACCGGCCACCGCATCACCCTTAACAAATTTGCTGGCGCCATCCATGGCGCCGTAAAAATCCGCTTCACGCCGCACAGCGTCGCGGCGGCGCATGGCTTCCTTTTCGTCAATAATACCCTGATTGAGGTCGGCATCAATGCTCATCTGTTTGCCGGGCATGGCATCCAGGGTAAAACGGGCGGTAACTTCCGCAATACGCCCCGAACCGGCTGTAATGACCTTGAAGTTAATGGTGGTTAGAATCAAAAAAACCACAATTCCGACGGCATAATTGCCGCCAACCACAAAATTGCCGAAAACCTCGATTACCTGACCGCCAAAAGCGTTGAGCAGAATTTGACGCGTCGTGGCAACATTCAAAGCCAGCCGGAAAAGCGTAACGAGTAGAAGCACGGAAGGGAAAGTGGAGAAATCAAGCGGATGCTTGATATCAAGAATAAAGACCATGATCAAAACCGCAATACCAACGGACAACACCAGCAAAATGTCGAGCAAAAACGTGGGAATCGGCAAAATCAAAACGCCCAGAATACAGAGCATGGAAGCAACCATGATCATGTCCACCTG